>JBLMXS010000019.1:0-23310 GCA_050257895.1 Thiohalocapsa sp. | reverse complement strand
CCTGCCGGCGGCGATGGGCGTGCAGGTTGCCCACCCCGACGCACTCGTCATCGACGTCGCCGGCGAAGCCTCGATCCTGATGAACATCCAGGAGATGTCGACGATCGCGCAGTACCGCCTGCCGGTGAAGGTGTTCATCCTCAATAACCAGTACATGGGGATGGTGCGGCAGTGGCAGGAATTGCTGCATGGCGGCCGCTATTCCGAGAGCTACACCGCGGCGCTCCCCGATTTCGTCAAGCTCGCCGAAGCCTTCGGCGCAGTCGGGCGGCGCGTCGAGCGGCCGGCCGAAGTGGACGACGCGATCCGCGAGATGATCGAGACGCCGCGCGCCGTGATCCTCGACGTCGCGGTCGACCAGGCCGAGAACTGCTTCCCGATGATCCCCTCGGGCGCCGCCCACAACGAGATGCTCCTCGGCCCCGCCGACAAGGCCGAGCAGCCGGTCTCCGAAGAAGGCATGGTGCTGGTATGACGAGTCCCGGCTGTCATTGCGAGCGCAGCGAAGCAATCTCGCGCCGCCTGTCGTTACATCGTCGAGATTGCTTTGTCGCCTGCGGCTTCTCGCAATGACAAGGCAAAATGCCTGACGACATCGAGCGGCACACGATCGCCGTCCTGGTCGACAACGAGCCGGGCATCCTGGCGCGCGTCGTCGGGCTGTTCTCGGGGCGGGGCTACAATATCGACAGCCTGACCGTCGCCGAGATCGACCGCTCGAACAACCTGTCGCGCATCACGATCGTCACGTCGGGCACCCGCATGATCATCGAGCAGATCAAGGCGCAGCTGTCGCGCCTCGTGCCGGTGCACAAGGTGCACGATCTGACCGACGAGGGGCCCGCGGTCGAGCGCGAGATGGCGCTGATCAAGGTGGCCGGGCGGGGTGAATCGCGCATCGAATCGCTGCGGCTGGCCGATATCTTCCGCGCCCAGGTGATCGACTCGACGATCGAGAGCTTCGTTTTCGAATTGACCGGCTCGGCCGACAAGCTCAACGCGTTCATCGCGCTGATGGAGCCCTTGGGCCTCGTCGAAGTCTCGCGCACCGGCACCGTCGCGATCGCCCGCGGCCCCACCAGCTTTTGAATTTCACCACGGAGACACGGAGACCACGAAGAAGTTTGTCATCCCGGCGAAAGCCGGGATCCATGCCGGCCACCGCCGATGCCGCTGGTTAATGGGTCCCGGCTTGCGCCGGAACGACATTCAAATTTCCTCCGTGACCTCCGTGCTTCCGTGGTCAACCGCAGGAGAGTGAAATGCGCGTGTATTACGACCGCGATGCGGATGTGAACCTGGTCAAAGCAAAGAAGGTCGCGGTCATCGGCTACGGCAGCCAGGGCCACGCCCACGCCAACAATCTGCGCGACAGCGGTGTCAAGGACGTCGTCGTGGCGCTCAGGCCGGGCTCGGGATCGGCGCCGAAGGCCGAGAATGCCGGGTTCAAAGTGATGAGCAATGCCGAAGCCGCCAAATGGGCCGACATCGTCATGATCTTGGCGCCCGACGAATTGCAGGCGGGGCTCTACAACAACGAATTGAAGCCGAACATGCGCCAGGGCACTGCGCTCGCCGTCGCGCACGGACTCAGCGTGCATTTCCGCCTGATCGAGCCGCGCCCCGACATGGACGTCTTCATGGTGGCGCCGAAGGGGCCAGGCCATACCGTGCGCTCGGAATACCAGCGCGGCGCCGGCGTGCCGTGCCTGCTCGCGGTCGAGCAGAACCCGTCCGGCAACGCGCTCGAGATCGGCCTCAGCTACGCCTGCGCGATCGGCGGCGGCCGCGCCGGCGTCATCGAGACGACGTTCCGCGAGGAATGCGAGACCGATCTGTTTGGCGAGCAGTCGGTGCTGTGCGGCGGCCTCACCTCGCTGATTCTGGCCGGCTTCGAGACGCTGGTCGAGGCCGGCTACGCGCCGGAGATGGCCTATTTCGAGTGCTGCCACGAGGTCAAGCTGATCGTCGACCTGATCTATGAGGGCGGCATCGCGAACATGCGCTACTCGGTCTCCAATACGGCCGAATACGGCGACTATTCGCGCGGCCCCCGCGTCATCGACGAGCATGTGCGGGCCGAGATGAAGAAGATCCTCGCCGAGATCCAGTCCGGCCGTTTTGCGCGCGAGTGGGTGCTCGAGAACACCGCCGGCCAGCCGAGCTTCAAGGCGATGCGGCGGCGCGCCGCCGAGCACCCGATTGAGGAGGTCGGTGAGCGGCTGCGCGCGATGATGCCGTGGATCGCCCAGAACCGCCTGGTGGACAAGAGCAAGAACTGACGCCAGCTGGTGGCGACGCCCCCGCGAAAGCGGGGGTCCAGGGCGGCAAATGGAACCTTTGCCGCTGGATCCCCGCTAGCGCGAGAATGACGGATTACGGCTTCCCCGGTTTCGGCCGTGCGGCGCCGCCCGCGACGGGCTCGGTATCGATGCCGTAGACGGCGGCCTTGCGCCGCGACCGGCTCGGCGAGGCGCTGCCGGCGGCCGCCATGTCGCCGAGCCCTCCGGTCGCCGGATCGCGGTCGGCCTCGGCCATGCCGGTCTTGCCGTGCGAGCCGGCGCCGCTGTCGGCGCCGGAGCGGCTGGCCGTGTTGCGCTGCGGCGTGCGGGCGCGGCTGCCGGTGTGCGGCCCGCTGTCGGGTCCGCTGCCGGCGACGGGATCGCGTGAGCGCGGCCTCAAGCCGTGACCGGTCGTGTCGGCGACGGCGCCGCTGCGTTCGTATTCGGCCTCGCTATCGACACGTTGATCCTGTATCGGCTGCGCCGGGCCTTGTCCGCCCAGACCTCCGGATTCCCGGCTTTCGGATCGCCCTTTTGCCATGCCCGCCTCGTCGCAACCTCGCCGTTCCAAACGCTCCGCCACCGCGGGCCGATCCCGTCGGCAAAGCGTCCAAGCCTCGGCAGAACTCCCGGCCCCGTCGCCGCGGCTGCGCGTCCTGCATGTCGCCGCCGAACTCTATCCCTGGGTCAAGACCGGCGGGCTCGGCGATGTGATGGCGGCCTTGCCGCCAGCGCTGGCGGCGCAGGACGTCGAGGTGCGGCTCGTGCTGCCAGGGTTCACCAGCTTTATCGACGCCTTGCCGGCGGGCGAGGTGGTGCGGCTGCGGGTGCCGTTCTTCCCCGAGCGTGTCCGCCTGGCGCTGGCGCCGCTCGCCGACAGCGGCGTCGCGGCATACTTGATCGATCACCCGCCGTTCTACGATCGGCCGGGCGGCCCCTACCAGGATGCGGCCGGCGGCGATTGGCCCGACAACCACCAGCGGTTTGCGCTGCTCGGCTGGATCGCCGCGGCATTGGCGCAGGGGGCCGACCCGCACTGGCGCCCCGACATTGTGCATGGCCACGACTGGCACGCCGGGCTGCTGCCCGCCTATCTGCGGGCCGCCGGCGCGGCGACGCCGAGCATCTTCACCGTCCACAACCTCGCTTATCAGGGCTGGTTCGCGGCTGCGGCGTTCAGCGACTTGGCGTTGCCGGCGAGCTTCTTCGCGATTGACGGGGTCGAGTTCCACGGCGGCGTGTCGTTTCTGAAATCGGGGCTGTTCCATGCCGATCGGCTGACGACGGTCAGCCCTACCTATGCCAGCGAGATCCAGACGCCGGCCTTCGGCATGGGCCTCGATGGGTTATTGCGGGGCCGCAGCGACCGGCTGCGCGGCATCCTGAACGGCGTCGATCCGCGCATCTGGGCGCCGCAGAGCGATCCGCTGTTGCCGGCGCGCTATGATTGCGACGACGCGCCGGCCGGCAAGGCGGCCGCCAAGGCGGCGCTCGAGGATCGCTTCGGGCTGACGCCAATGCCCGCGGCGCCGCTGTTCGGCACGGTGTCGCGGCTGACCTGGCAGAAGGGGCTCGACCTGCTGCTGGCGGCAATCCCGGGCCTGGTCGAGCTCGGCGCCCGCCTGGTGCTGCTTGGCAGCGGCGATGCGGACCTCGAAGCCGGCTTCACGGCAGCGGCGCAGGCTTATCCCGGTTGGGTCGGCGTCGCCCTCGGCTATGACGACGCGCTGTCGCATCTGATCATCGCCGGCAGCGACGGCGTGCCGCTGCCGTCTCGCTTCGAGCCGTGCGGGTTGACGCAGCTTTACGCCTTGCGCTACGGCGCCTTGCCGTTGGTGCGCCGTACCGGCGGCCTCGCCGACACCGTCGTCGACGCCAACGCCGTGACCTTGGCCGACGGCAGCGCCACCGGCTTTGCCTTCGGCGACCCGACGCCCGAGGCGCTGCTCGCGGCATTCGAGCGGGCCATCGAGCTTTACGGCGACCGGCAGAGCTGGCTGCGAGTGATGCGCCGCGCCATGACCCAGGACTTCAGCTGGGACGCCGCTGCGCGGGAATACCTCGCGCTGTACCGGGGATTGGTGCCTACCTGATGGTATTCGGATGACTATTTCGCTGCTTCCGGATGTCGCCGAGTCCGATCGCCGCGACCGCCGAGGAGCCCGGCAACCGAGATGTCCTCGTCGAGCTGTTCCCAGTGGAGACCGTATGGACTCAACTCGCACTTTTCGAGCTGTTCCCCGCTCGCGTGCAGAAGGCGCGGGAACCAGCTCAGCGGCACCCCGAGTGTCCGTCCGTCGGACAGCTCCACGTTCATCCTGCCGCTCTCGAAGGTCACCCCGACAGGCCTAACCAAAGTGAACTCGTCCCAGGCCGCTTCGATCTGCTCACGGTTAGCCTCGACAAGCTCGCGGATTGCACGGAGTTGGCACGCCGTAAAGCCATAATTATACGCTTCCGGCAGGCCGGGACGAAGCCACACCTTTGCCTCGCGAGCCGCGTGGCGAATATGAATATGGGGCGGCTCGCGCGGGCTCCCTTCATTGGCGTAGAAGAAAAAGCGGAAGCCGCCACTCTCGAATACGCTCGGCACTCGGTACCGGTTCAACCACCCAAAATCGTGCCGACCGGGATGTCGAGTTCGCTCGATTTGACCTTGGCGCCGTTGCCGAGGCGGATTCGCGAGACTTCGACAAAGCCGCCCTGGGCGTGGATGCGCACCCCCTCAGGCCCGGCGGACACGACCTCGCCGAGCTTCTTGCCGCGCACCGTGCCGAAGGTCGGCGCCATGATCTTCTTCGCGTCGAACAGATAGAGCTTCTGCTCCTCGTCGCCCTGCTTCAGCGTCGTCCAGGCGCCGGGCGCTGGGTTGCAGCCGCGGATCAGGTCATAGACGAAATCAACATGATTGGCCCAGTTGATCTTCGATTCGGCCTCCCGGACAAAGCCCTCGTAGGTCGCCTGGGTTTCGTCCTGCGTCCATTCGGTGGCGCGACCGGCGACGACGAGGTCGGCGGCCTGCAGCAGCGCCTCGACGCCGAGCGGGAAGATCTTGTCGAAATAGAGCGAGGCGGCGGTGTCGTCGGGGCCGATCGCGCAGCGCTTCTGGAGAATGATCGGGCCCTCGTCGAGGCCCGGGGTGGGGCGGAAGATCGACAGGCCGGACTCGCTGCGGCCGCGGATGATCGCCCAGGGAATCGATGCCGCGCCGCGGTGCAGCGGCAGCAGCGACGGGTGGAACTGGATCATCCCGTGCTTCGGGATCGAACAGAATTCCGGCGGCGCAAACAACGTCACGTAGGCCATCACGCCGATCTCGGCATCGAGCCCGCGCAGCGCGGCGAGCGCCTCGGGGTCGGAGTATTTTGCGAAGCGATATACCGAAAGCTTCTTCTCCTCGGCCGCGGCGACCAGCGGGTCGGGCCGCGCCCCCGGCCGCTCCGGCGCTGCGAAGACGCCGGCAATCGTGTCGCCGCGCGCCATGAACGCCTCCAGCACGGCCTTGCCGAACGCCTGCTGACCGACGATGACGATGCGCATCCCGCCTCTCCCTCACGCTGAATAGCCGCTGGCGGGCAGATTTCCACGCAGCCGTCCCAGCCGCAAGCCTGTCATCGGGCCGCGGGCGTCCCGCCCGCAGCGGCCCAGGCCCGCCGTCCGGATCTACTTTCTTGCCGCGAGGAGATCGCGCAGGCCGCGCAAAGCCAGCTCGTAGCCGGCGATGCCGAACCCGGCGACGACGCCTTGGCTGACCGCCGCCGTCTGCGAGGCGGGGCCGCGGCGGATCGGGTTCGAGATGTGGACCTCGATCGTCGGGAACTTGACCTGCGAGAGCGCCGCGACCAGCGCCGGATAGCCAGAGCCGAACGCCGCCGGGTTGAAGATCGCGGCGTCGACGCCACGGTCGGCGGCCTCGTAGATCTTGTTGACGATCTCGCCCTCGATGTTCGAGTGGAAGATCTCCACGTCGAGCTCAAGCGCGTTGGCGTAACCGCGGATGCGCTCGTCGTATTCCGGCAGGGTCATCGGGCCGAAAATCTCGGTCTGCACCTTGCCCCGCATGTTCATCCCGGCGCCGTGGATGACCAGAATCTTCGGCATGACGCTCTCCCTCGCGCTGACTGCGACAATTGCCGAGGAAGGTAACCCCAACCCGTCATCCCCGCGCAAGCGGGGATCCAGCCCAACCGCACGTCCCCGGCCCTGGATCCCCGCTTTCGCGCGGATGACGGTCGCAGTGTTAAATTGCCCGGACGAAACGCGCCGCGGCCTCGCCGGCGCGCAACCCGAAGACGCAGGCTTTGATGAGACCGCCGACATAGCCGAGCGCGCCGCCGCCTTCGAGGCCGCCGGTACAGCCGCCGGCGGCGTAAAGCCCGGCGATGACCGAGCCGTTCGGGCGGCGGACCTGGCCATGCCCGTCGATCGCGATGCCGCCCATCGTGTTGGTGATGCCGGGGCAGACCGGGATCGCGACAAACGGCGGCGTCGCGATCGCGGCCGGCGGCCCGCCTTTGCTGGTGCGCGGTGGCGATAATGCGGCGAGCGCGCCGCTGCCGACCGCCTCGTTGTAGCCGGCGACGGTTTCGGCGAGCGTCGCGGGGTCGAGACCGGCGGCCTGCGCGAGGGCAGGGATCCTGTCGGCGCGGAACAGCGCGCCGCCGGCCATCTCGAGCTGCGGGTTGGGCGGGATCTGCGCGGCCCGGCCGGCGCTCTCCCAGATCGCTGCGTCGCAGACGACCGTGCCACAGAGCGGGTCGTCGAGGCGCGCCAGGTCGTTGGTGATCGCGATGCCGCCACCTCCCTCGTCGAGCAGCCGTCGCCCCCGCCGGTCCACGACGATGCCGGCGGCCGCCATCGCATCGATCTGCGGGTAGGGCCACAGCCGGTCATCGTGCATCGCGTCGCGGCTCATCAGGTGCCCGTAGAAGCGGTCGAGCGGCGTCAGCAGCGCCCCGGCCGCCTCGGCCATGCGCAACCCGTCGCCGATGGCGCTGCCGGCGTGCCGCATCAGCACCCGCTCCGGGTGCTGGCCGATATGGCGCCGGAAGAGGTCCGGATCGCCGGGGAAGCCGCCATCGGCGATGACGACGGCGCCGGCCGAGAGAGCCAGCTCCTCGCCGCCGCGCCGCGCCGTGACGCCGACGCACCTGCCGCGCTCCATGCGCAAGCCAGTCGCCCGCGTCGCGAAGAACATCCGCCCCTGGCGCTCCTCGAGGCGCTGCCGCAGCTGGCCGATCATCAGGTCGGGGCCGCGCCCCTGCCAGTCCTGACCCGCCACCGGCGCGCGCGGCGGCGCCAGCGTCCAGCGATGCCAGCCGATCGGGCTGGCGCTGGTGAAATGGGCGCCCTGCGCGGCGAGCCAGTCGACGGTGCGGCCGCAATCCTCGGCGACCGCCGCCGCGAGCTCCGGCTCGGCCTCGCCGGCGGTGGCGGTCTCAATTGCCGCGACCAGCTCGGCCGGCGGCAGTTTCACGTCGTGGTAGGAGACGTGAAAGATGCCGCCCGCCATGCGCGAGCTGCAGCGATAGTTGGCGTCGGCGCCGCGTTCCACGACTGCCGTGCGCAAACCCAGCTCGGCGCCGCGTAATGCCGCGACCAGCCCGGCAAAGCCGCCGCCGATCGCCACCAGATCGAAGGCCGGACCATCAGTCATTCGAATGTCCTTCGCTAGTGTCCACGTGAACATCGTCGTCGGCCGCGGCAGAGCGCCTGAAATCGCGGGCCGGCGATGCAAGAGGCGCACATGACAATTTGTTGACGCCAGCCTACTCTTTGAGCAGCAAACCACCGAGCATAGCAGTATTTCGAGGAGCGCGATCAATGGCCGTCGCCATTCGCCAGATCCATCCCCTCTTCGTCGGGGAAGTCTCCGGCATGGATCTGCGGCAGCCTCTGAGCCGGGAGGAGGTCGCGGCGATCGAGGCCGGCATGGACCGTTACGCCGTCCTCGTGTTTCACGACCAGAACATCAGCGACGAGCAGCAGATCGCCTTCACCCGCAATTTCGGCGAGATCGAGAATTCGGCCGGCGGCAACGTCACACGGCCAGAACAGAAGCGGCTCAACCCGCTGATGAACGACGTCTCCAATCTCGGGCAGGACAACCGGCCGCTGGCGCGCGATGACCGGCGGCGGCTGTTCAACCTCGGCAACCAGCTGTGGCATTCCGACAGTTCGTTCCGCGCGATCCCGGCGAAATACTCGCTGTTATCGGGCCGCGTCGTCGTCGAGAAGGGCGGCAACACCGAGTTCGCCGACATGCGCGCCGCCTATGACGCGCTCGACGAGGAGACCAAGGCCGAGGTCGAAGACCTGGTGTGCGAGCACTCGCTGATCTATTCGCGCGGCCTCCTCGGCTTCACCGAGCTGTCGCCGCAGGAGCGCGCGATGTTCACGCCGGTGCGCCAGCGCCTCGTGCGCACCCACCCGAAGAGCGGCCGCAAATCGCTCTACCTCGCCTCGCATGCCGGCGCCATCGTCGGTCGGCCGGTGCCGGAGGGGCGGGCGTTCCTTCGGGATCTCACCGAGCACGCGACGCAGCCGCGCTTCGTCCATGTCCACAAATGGCGGCAATACGACCTCGTGATGTGGGACAATCGCACGACGATGCACCGCGTCCGCCGCTTCGACGAGCGCCTCGTGCGCGACATGCGCCGCACCACCGTCGCCGGCGAGGCTCCCACTGTCGCGCAGGAAGCGGCGTAGGCGCAGGAGTTTCCGATCATCGCTGCCCGACGCGCCCCTCACCCCGTCCCTCTCCCCGCACGCGGGGAGAGGGTGTCGGCGGCGCCGCCGCCGGCGGGTGAGGGGGAGCCGGCCGCACGTACCGCGCTTGCGGAGAGCGACCCGTGAGAGGCAGCGGCGAGCCGTACATCCCGGTGCCCAATCGCGGCATGATCACCGCCTCGATCATGCTCGCCAACATCATGCAGGGGATCGACAACACGATCCTCAACGTCGCCTTGCCGCATATCCAGGGCTCGCTGTCGGCCTCGCAGGACCAGATCGCGTGGGCGCTGACCTCCTACATCGTCTGCGCGGCGATCATGATGCCGCTGACCGGCTGGCTCGCCGGCCGCTTCGGCATCAAGTACATCTTTCTCGCCTCGGTGATCTCGTTCACTGCCGCCTCAGCCTTGTGCGGCGCCGCCGGCAGCCTGCAGGAGCTGGTGCTGTTCCGCGCCGTGCAGGGGCTGGCCGGCGCCGGGCTCATCCCGCTGTCGCAGGCGACGCTGTTCCAGATTAACCCGCCGGAGCGGCACGGGCACGCGATGGCCGTATTCGGCACCGGCACGATCATGGGCCCGATCATGGGGCCGCTGCTCGGCGGCTGGCTGACCCAGGACTACAGCTGGCGCTGGATCTTCTACATCAACCTGCCGGTCGGCGTCTTGTGCACAACGGGCATCCTCCTCTTCATCCGGCAGAACCGCGCGGTGCACCGCGAGACCTTCGACTTTCTCGGCTTCTTGACATTGAGCCTCGGGGTCGGCGCGCTGCAGCTGATGCTGGACCGCGGCGAATTGAAGGACTGGTTTCATTCCAGCGAGATCTGGATCGAGACGACGATCGCCGGGCTCGGCTTCTACCTGTTCGCGGTCCACACCGCGACGACCGAGGCGCGCTCGTTCCTCAATCGCGAACTTCTCTCCAATGCCAATTTCATCGCCGGCACGATCCTGATGTTCTGCGTCGGGCTGATCATGACCGGCACGCTGGCGCTGCTGCCGACGATGCTGCAGCACCTGATGAACTACCCCGCGCTGACCACCGGCCTCGTCACGGCGCCGCGCGGCCTGGGGACGATGGTCGCGATGTTCATCGTCGGCCGGCTGATCAACCGAGTCGACAACCGCCTCCTCATCCTGTTCGGGTTTCTCCTGACCTCGGCCTCGATGTGGCAGATGAGCGGCTTCTCGCTGCAGATGGGCTCGGCGCCGATCATCATCTCCGGCGTCATGCAGGGGTTCGGGCTCGGCTGCACCTTCGTGCCGCTCAACATCCTCGCGCTCTCCAGCCTGCCCCGACACATCCTGACGCAGGGCACCGCGATTCGCAGCCTGATGCGCAATCTCGGCGGCAGCATCGGCATCAGCACGCTGGTCGCGACATTGGCCGAAAACACGCAGATCGTGCATTCGCGTCTGGTCGAGAACCTGCGGCCGGACAATCCGCTGTTGCAGGCGCCCTATCTGCCGGCGCCGTATAGCCTGACGACCCCCGGCGGGATCGCCGCGCTCAACCACGAGGTGACGCGGCAGGCGGCGATGGTCGCCTATGTCGACGATTTCAAGATCATGATGGTGGTGGCGTTGCTGGCGCTGCCGCTGCTGTTGCTGCTGCGCGAGGGGCCGCGGCGGGCTGCGGCGGCACCAGCGGCGGCACCGGCCCCAGCCGGCGCGGACGACTGAACATTGCCGGACCGCGGGCGTCTCGCCCGCATGGGGCGCGTTTGCCCATAAATGGCTGTCATTTCGGGGCGCAGCCGCAGGCTGCGAACCCGGAACCCAGGAACACAGACCTCTCGAATATGGCTTCCGGGTTCGCCACTGCGCGGCACCCCGGAATGACCATTGTTGTAAGGCGCGCCTGCGGGCCAGAGGCCCGCGGTCTACGTGATGGCTCCCGGACCGTTGGCTACGCCGCCTGGGCAAACGCCTGCTGCACCTCGGCCTCGAAGGCGAGCAGCTTCTGCACGCTTGGCCGCTGCTGCATGCGCTCGAAATGCGCGGTGCAGTTCTTGAACTGCGACAGGTCGAGGGTGAACTGGCCCCCGCGGCGGAAACACCAGAAGAAATGCGCATCGACCGCGGTGAAATGGTCGAAGAACCAGTCGCGGCCGGCCAGCTTGTCCTCGGCGATCTGGTAGGTTTCGAACAATTGCTGCGTCGCCAGCCGACGCACCGATTCGTCGGACCCCGGCACATCGCAGACGCGCGGCGGCGAGTTGATGCGTGACAAGAACGGGTGGATCCCCGAGGCGCACCATGCCAAAAGCGATATCGCGTGCAGCTCCTGCATCGGGTCGGCGGGCAGCAGCCGCGCCGCCGGGAACTGGCGCGCGATCCACATCTGGATCGCGACATTCTCGGTCAGCGGCGCGCCGTCGATCAGCAACACCGGCACCTTGTGCTTGGGGTTGACGCGCAGATATTCGGGCGTCATGTGCTGCCGCCTGCCCATGTTGACCGGCCGCACCTCGAATTGGGCGCCCGCCTCGGTCAATGTCACGTAGGGCACCAGCGAGCAGGCATTGGGCGCATAATAGAGAACGAGCTGCATCTCGCCCCTCCAGAACCGGCGGCTCGCCGCGCTTATACCCAGCTTGCCGGCGGCGTTGCAATTGCGGCGGATGATGGATTTATCAACCGGAGCTTTAAACGCAGGATACCGTCTTAACGGCAGTGTTCTTGACTATGCCTGTTGCAGCTGCGGGGGGTGAAGATTGCTATTGGTGCGGTTTCATGCAGAATAGGGGCGGGGGAAGATCAGGAGCGGGGGCATGGCAATGATGCCTTTCCGCCCGAGCCGCCGGGCCTTGCTCGCTGCGGCTTCACTGCTGGCGGTGCCGCTGGGGGGCGGGACCACGGCGGCGGCGGGAAGCGATTTCAACGATTTTCTTGCCGGGGTCCGGCGCGACGCCTATGCGCAGGGCATCCGGCCGGCGACGATCGACATCGCTTTCCGCCACATCCAATACCTGCCGCATGTGATCGAGCTCGACCGCAAGCAGCCCGAACACAAGATGACCTTCGCGGAATACATGGAGAAGGTCGTCACCCAGCAGCGGCTCGACGACGCGCGGCGCCAGTTGGTCGACAATTGGGGCCTCTTGCAGCGCGTGCATCAGCGCTTCAACGTGCAGCCGCGCTTCATCGTGACGTTATGGGGCGTCGAAAGCGATTTCGGCCGCACGATGGGCAGCTACTCCGTGCCGGCAGCGCTGGCGACCTTGGCCTATGAAGGGCGCCGAGGCGCGATGTTCCGCGCCGAGTTGATCGCCGCGCTCAAGATCCTCGACCAGGGCAATGTTCGCCCAGAACACATGCTGGGGTCGTGGGCCGGCGCGATGGGCCAATGCCAGTTCATGCCGACGACGTTTCTCAGCTACGCGGTCGACTTCGACGGCGACGGACGGCGCGACATCTGGAATGACCGGGCCGACGTGCTCGCCTCCATCGCGCATTACCTGTCGCGGCTCGGCTGGCACGGCAACGAGGGCTGGGGCCGCGAGGTCGTCGTGCCGCCCAATCTCGAGGCGGGCATGGACCGGCGGCGGCCGATCGCCGATTGGGCACGGCTCGGTGTCAGGCCGGCCAACGGCGCCCCCTTCACCGGCCGCGAGCCCGACGCCTGGCTGGTCATGCCGGACGGCGCGCGCGGCACAGCGCTGCTCGTCTACGACAATTTCCGCGCCATCAAGCGCTGGAACAACTCCAACTACTTCGCGGCCGCGGTCGGCTACATCGCCGACAGTATCGATCGCGGCTAGCCGGCATCCGCCGCCGCCATGGCCGCGATCTGGCACGCACGCCGCGTGCGCCTCGCTCTCGTCCCCGTGCTGCTGCTGGGCGGCCTTCTGCTTGCGGGCTGCGCCTCCGATTCGCGGGTTGCAGGCCATCACGGCCATCGCTTCCAGATCGGCCGGCCGAATTACACGGTGGCGCCCTATCAGGTGAAGGGCGTCTGGTACACCCCGCGTGTCGATTACAGTTACGACGAGACCGGCACCGCCTCATGGTACGGCCCGGGGTTCGACGGCAAGCCGACCTCGGACGGCGAGATCTACGACATGAACGAGCTGACGGCGGCGCACAAGACATTGCCGCTGCCGAGCGTCGTGCAGGTCACCAACCTGCAGAACGGCCGCGCGCTGCGCCTGCGCGTCAACGACCGCGGCCCGTTTGTCGACGGCCGCATCATCGACCTGTCGCGCCGGGCGGCGCAATTGCTCGGCTTTGACGGTGCGGGCACGGCGCCGGTGCGCGTCCGCATCCTCAAGGACGAGAGCATCCAGGTCGCACAGGCGGCGATGCGCGGCGAGACCGGGGCGGTGATGCTGGCGCAGGTGGCAAGCGAGGGGAGGGCGACGCCTGTGCTCCGCCGACCGCAGCGGGCGACGCCGCCGCCGACGCGGCTGGCCTCGGCCGGTCCCGCCTCGTTGCATGCACGCGAGGTGATCGCCGGCCCGATCCCGACCGCGACGCCGCGTATCGAGACACCCGCATCGCCGGCGTCGGTCGAGCCGCCGCCGGCAGCGCGGCCCGCGCCGGAGCCGGCACCGCCGCCAGCCTACGCGGCGGCATCACGGCGGTACTTTCCCTCGCTGATCGCTGCAGCGCATGCGGAGACGCTGCGTCGGCCCATTGCGGTGGCGGCTGCGGCAAGACGCTCCGGCAGGATCTTCGTGCAGGCGGGTGCGTTTGCCATGCCGGAAAACGCGCAGCGGGTGCGGGCCCGGATCGCCTCCCTCGGCCATGTCGAGGTGGTGCCGATGCGAAGCGGCGGCGGGCCGCTCTACCGCGTTCGGGTCGGGCCGGTGACCAGCGAGGCGGAAGCGGCGCAGCTGCTGCGGCGGGTGGTCGAGAACGGCTATCCGGGGGCGCGCGTCGTAGCCGAATGAGGCGGCGCCGCAGGCTGCGCGCGAGCAGGCCGGAGGGAAGGAAGAAAGCGATGAGGGTGCGTCGGCTGGGTACGGTCTCGCGGGTGAACCTGGTGATTATCGCGGCGCTGCTGGCGCTGCCGGTGCTGTCGCCGCCGGGGGCCTGGGCCGCCGGGGTCAGGCATGCAGCGGCGCGGCATGTTGCCGAGGTGCCGGCGCCGCCGCAGCCGATCGTCGGGCCGGTCGACACGCAGGCCAAGCACGCCTTCATTCTCGAGGCCGAGACCGGCGCCGTGCTGCTCGACAAGGCCTCCGACGAGCGCATGCCCACCGCCTCGCTGTCGAAGGTGATGACCGCCTATGTCGTGTTCGACATGCTGAAAGAGGGCCGCGCCAAGCTGACCGATGAGCTGCCGGTCAGCGAGGCGGCGTGGCGCACGCAGGGCTCGAAGATGTTCGTGCCGCTCGGCGCGCATATCAAGATCGAGGATTTGATCCAGGGCATGGTCGTGCAGTCGGGCAACGACGCCTGCGTCGTGCTGGCCGAAGGCCTCGCCGGCAGCCAGCAGGCCTTTGTCGACAAGATGAACGAGACGGCCCAGAAAATCGGGCTCAAGGACAGCCATTTCGCCAATGTCGACGGGTTGCCGTCCCCCGACCATTACATGACGGCGCGCGACCTGGCGACATTGGCGCTGCGCACGATCAAGGACTTCCCGGAGTATTATCACTACTATTCGGAGAAGGAGTTCGCCTTCAACAACATCAAGCAGGGCAACCGCAATCCGCTCCTGTACAAGGATATCGGCGCCGACGGCTTGAAGACCGGCCATACCGAAGAATCCGGCTATAGCCTGCTCGGCTCCGTGCACCGCGGCCCGCGCCGCGTCATCATCGTGTTGAGCGGGTTGCCGACGATGAAGTCGCGCGCCGTCGAGGGCGAGCGGCTGGCCGAGTGGGCGTTCCGCGAATACAACAACTACAAGCTGTTCAGTGCCGGCGAAAAGATCGATGATGCCGATGTCTGGCTCGGCACCCAGGCCAAGGTGCCGCTGACCGTCGCCACGGATCTCGTCGTCACGTTGCCGCGGCATTCGCGCAAGGACATGAAGGTGAGCCTCAGCTACGACAAGCCGCTGCCGGCGCCGGTCAAGAAGGGGCAGGAGGTCGGCAAGATCACCGTGACCGCTTCCGAGACGCAGCCGGTCGAACGAAAGCTGGTGACGGCGGCGAACGTCGACCGGCTGGGCCCGTTCGGCCGCATGGCGGCGGTCGCCGGCAACTGGATCTGGGGCGAGGGCCACTGAGCGCGCCGGCGCCCGCATCGGCCCTCGCGGATCGCGGCCGCAGCCGCTTCATCACGATCGAGGGCGGGGAGGGGGCCGGCAAGTCGACCCAGGTCGCGCTCCTGATGAGCGCGCTGGCTCTCGCCGGAATTGACGCGATCAGGACGCGCGAGCCCGGCGGGTCGGAGGGCGCCGAGGCGATCCGCCATCTGCTGCTCGAAGGGGCCGACGAGCGCTGGGACGCGCTGGGCGAAGCGCTGCTGCTCCATGCCGCCCGGCGCGACCATGTCGTGCGGCTGATCCGGCCGGCGCTCGAGCGCAGCCAGTGGGTCGTGTGCGACCGCTTCGCCGATTCGACGATTGCCTATCAGGGCTACGGCCGCGGGCTGCCGCTCGCCGACCTGCACGCCCTGCACCGCATCGCGCTCGGCGAGTTCGCGCCTGACCTGACGCTCGTCCTCGACCTGCCGGTCGAACTGGGGCTTGCCCGCGCTGCGGCCCGCCGCGAACACGCCGACCGCTTCGAGCGGCTCGACCGCGCCTTCCACGAGCGGCTGCGCCAAGGCTTTCTCCGCATCGCCAGCGACAACCCCGGGCGCTGCGCGATCATCGACGCCGCCGGGGAGCGCGAAGCGGTGCACGGAGCGGTGCTGGCCGCGGTCGCGGCTCGCCTCGGCATCGCGATCGCCCGATGAGGAATGCCGGCGAGACCGCCGCGACGGAAGCTTCCAAGAGCGCGCCGGCGCCGCGCGCGAACCCCGACCTGATCGGCCATGCCGATGCCGAGCACGACCTGCGCCGGCTGTTCGAGGCCGGTCGCCTGCCGCATGCGCTGCTACTGTCGGGACCGCGCGGCATCGGCAAGGCGACGCTGGCCTTTCGCCTCGCTCGCTTCGTGCTGCTGCACGCCGCCGCAACCTCCGCTCCCGACCTGTTCGCGCCTTCCTCCGAAGTCGGCGCAAGCCGCGCAGGCGGCGATGAGGGGCTGGCGGTCCCGCCCGACAGCGGCACCTTTCGCCGTGTCGCTGCCGGCAGCCACGCCGATTTGCTGACCGTCGAGCGCGGCTACGACCCGCGCCGCCGCCGCCTGCGCGGCGAGATCGTCGTCGACGACACCCGCGAGGTGGCCGCGTTCCTGCGCCTCACCGCGGCCGAGGGCGGTTGGCGCGTCGTGATCGTCGACGGCGCCGACATGATGAACCGCAACGCCGCCAACGCGCTGTTGAAGATCCTCGAGGAGCCGCCGCCGCGCACCGTGCTGCTGCTGGTGGCGCACAGCGTCGGCCGGCTGCTGCCGACGATCCGCTCGCGCTGTCGCCACCTGGCATTGCGGCCCTTGCCGACGACGCAACTGCGCCAATTGCTGCGGCGCTACCGCCCCGATCTCGCGGAGCCGCAGGCCGAGGCCTTGCTGGCGCTGGCCGCTGGCAGCATCGGCCGCGCCCTCGACCTCGCGGCGAGCGGCGGCGTTGCGCTGTATGAAGAGGTGCTGGCTCTGCTGCGAGACGAGGGCGGCCTCGATGCGGTCCGGCTCCACGGCTTCGCCGACCGCCTCGCGCGCAACGACGCCGACGATTCCTATCGCGTCGTCGAGGACCTCCTGGCGCAATTGCTGGCCGATTTCGCTCTAATGGCCGCGGGGCACGAAGCGGCGGAGGGGGCGAGGGGAGGGGCGGCGCTGCGCCATCTCGCAGGGCGCGCGCCGGCGGCTCGCTGGGCCGAGTTGCGCGACGCGATCGGCCGGGATTTCGCGCGTACCGACGCGCTCAACCTCGACCGCAAGCAGACGGTACTCGGCGCCTTCTTGGCGATCGACGGCACGCGGGGTTAGAAGGGGTAAGAAGGGATAGAACCGCGGCGCGGCCGGGGCCATATCTGCCGCCGGGAGAGGATGATGAGCGGATGACGAGCGCCGGGCGACCGTATTTCCTGACAACGCCGATCTATTACGTGAACGACCTGCCGCATCTCGGCCACGCCTACACGACGGTGGCGTGCGATGTGCTGGCGCGCTTCATGCGGCTCGACGGCCGCCATGTCAAATTCCTCACCGGCAACGACGAGCACGGCCAGAAGGTCGAGCGCTCAGCGCAAGCGCGCGGCCAGACGCCGCTCCAGTTCGCCGACGAGATCTCCGCCGCGTTCCGCGAGATGGACCGCGTCCTCAACATCAGCTACGACGATTATATCCGCACCACCGAAGAGCGCCACGTGCGCGGCGTGCAGGCGTTGTGGCAGGAGCTGGAGCGCCGCGGCGAGATCTATCTCGGCCGTTTCGCCGGCTGGTATTGCGTGCGCGACGAGGCGTTCTACGACGAGAGCGAGTTGATCGCCGGCCCCAACGGCACGCGGCTGGCGCCGACCGGCGCCGAGGTCGAGTGGCTCGAGGAGGAGAATTATTTCTTCCGGCTGTCGGCGTGGCAGGACCGGCTTCTCGCCTGGTACGACGCGCATCCCGAGGCAATCGCGCCTCGCAGCCGCCGCAACGAGGTGATCAGCTTCGTCAAGGGCGGGCTCAAGGATCTGTCGATCTCGCGCACCAGCTTCACCTGGGGCATCCCGGTGCCCGGCGACCCGCGCCACATCGTCTATGTGTGGCTCGACGCACTCGCGAACTACATCACCGCGCTCGGCTATCCCGAAACCGGAAGCGGTGACTTTCCAACGTTTTGGCCGGCCGATCTTCACATGGTCGGCAAGGATATCCTGCGCTTCCACACGGTCTACTGGCACGCCTTTCTGATGGCGGCCGGGATCGAGCCGCCGCGCCGCGTCTTCGCGCACGGCTGGTGGACCGTCGAAGGCCAGAAAATGTCTAAATCGCTGGGGAATTTCATCCCGCCGCACGACCTCGTCGAGCGCTACGGCCGCGACCCGGTGCGCTATTTCATGCTGCGCGAACTGCCGTTCGGCAGCGACGGCGACTTCTCGCACCGCGCCGTGGTCGGCCGGCTCAACGGCGATCTTGCCAACGATTTCGGTAATCTGGCGCAGCGCGTGCTGGCGATGATCAACCGCAACTGCGACGGCGCGGTGCCGGATCCCGAGCCGTTTGCCGAGGCTGACGACAAGCTGCTGGCCGAGGCGCGGGGGCTGCTCGCGCGGGTGCGGCCGCTGATCGAGGAGCAGGCGTTCCACCTCGCGCTCGAGGCGATCTGGCGCGTCGTCGGCGAGGCCAATCGCTATGTCGACGAGCAGGCGCCGTGGGCATTACGCCGTAGCGATCCCAAGAGGATGCAGACCGTCCTTTACACGTTGTCTGAGGTGCTGCGGCATTTGGCGATCCTGACACAGCCCTTCGTGCCGGACGCGGCGTCGGCCTTGCTCGACCAGCTGGCTGTGCCGCCCTCGTCACGGCGCTTCGCCGACCTCGGGGACCCGCTGCCGCCCCGCCGCAAGCTGCCGGTGCCGCACGGCATCTTTCCGCGCTTCGTTGAAGCCGAGGCGGCGAGCTGAGCGGTGCCCGCCGCGCTCATAGCCCCTCACCCCAGCCCTCTCCTCGCAAGCGGGGAGAGGGAGAGCTTGCGGCAGTCGGATCGCAACAACCGGCAACGGATATACAGGCTCGGGCAGCTGCGTTCCCTCTCCCCGTTTACGGGGAGAGGGACAGGGTGAGGGGCCTGATGCTCGTCGACAGCCATTGCCATCTCGACTTTGCCGATTTCGCCGCCGAGCGCGACGCCGTCATCGCACGCGCGCATGCTGCGGGCGTCGGGACCTTTCTGACGATCGGCACGCGGCTCGACGAGTTTCCCGGCGTGCGGGAGATCGCCGAGCGGTACGACGACGTCTGGTGCTCGGTCGGCGCGCACCCGCACGAGGCCGCCGATCATGTGGCGACAACGGCGGCGCAGCTGGCCGCGCTGGCGTCGCATCCGCGCGTCGTCGCGATCGGCGAGACCGGCCTCGACTACCACTACGACCAAAGCCCGCACGACGCCCAGCAGAGCGTTTTCCGGGCTCACATCGCGGCGGCGCAGGAAAGCGGTCTGCCGTTGATCATCCATGCCCGGGAGGCCGACGACGACGTCGCCCGCATCCTGCGTGAAGAAGCGGCCGCAGCCGGCGTCTTGCATTGCTTCAGCAGCGGCCGCGGGCTTGCCGAGGCGGCGCTCGATCTCGGCTTCTACATCTCGATCTCGGGCATCGTCACGTTCCGCAACGCCGAGGAACTGCGCGCGATCGTCCGCGATGTGCCGCTCGACCGCCTGCTGGTCGAGACCGACGCGCCCTATCTCGCGCCGGTGCCCTATCGCGGCAGGCGGAACGAGCCGGCCTTCGTCGCGGCGACCGCCGCCGCCGTCGCGGCGCTGAAGGACATCACGCCGGCCGAGCTGGCCGTCATCACGACGGATAATTTCTTCGGCCTGTTCAACAAGGCGGCGCGGCCGCCCGAGCCTGCTGTGGCGCCATGAAGGTCACCGTTCTCGGCTGCGGCCCGTCATGGGGCGTCCCGGCGATCGGCGGCGATTGGGGGCGCTGCGACCCGGCCGAGCCCCGCAACAACCGGCGCCGCTGCTCGCTGCTGGTGGAAAGCCGGGGCGTCCATATCCTGATCGACATGGCGCCCGATCTACGCCAGCAGCTGCTCGACGCCCGTGTCGGCCGCGTCGACGCGGTGCTGCTGACGCACCCGCATGCCGATCATCTTCATGGAATAGATGATCTTCGCATGTCCAGCCAATTGGAAAACCAGGCGGTCCCACTTTATGCCAGCGCCGCAACGCTCGTCGAGGTCGAGCGCCGCTTCGGCTACGCGCTGCGGCCCGTGCCCCCCGACCGGCGCGTCTACCGCCCGGCGCTGACGCCGCATGCGGTCGACGGACCGTTCACCGCCGCCGGCCTGACGGTCGTGCCGTTCGCGCAGAGCCACGGTTACAGCACGACAACCGGCTTCCGGATCGGCAAGGTTGGGTACTCGACCGATGTCGTCGAACTCGACGAGGCGGCGTTCGCGGTCCTTGCCGGGGTCGAGCTGTGGGTCGTCGACTGCCTGCGCCGGCAGGCGCATCCGACGCACAGCCATCTTGCGAAGAGTTTGGCCTGGATCGCCCGCATCCGGCCCCGCCGCGCTGTGCTGACCCATATGGACCAGAGCCTCGATTATCGCGAGCTCAGCGCCGAGCTGCCGGACGGCGTCGAGCCTGGCTACGACGGGCTGACGATCGAGCTCGCCGACCCGTGATCCGCCCGGCGCGGGCCGAGGATGTCGCGGCGATCGCGGCGATTGTTGCCGCCGCGTACGGCAAATACGTCGCCCGCATCGGCAAGCCGCCCGGACCGATGCGACCGCGTCTTCATGTGCAAGCCATTGCCGTAGTGCGCGGGATTATATTTTCCATAATATATCTTATGCGCTAAATGGATCGCGTGATGACTGAGCCCGACCACCGCCCCATCGACCGCCTCCTCGGCATCATGGCGCGGCTGCGCGATCCCGAACGCGGCTGCCCCTGGGACCGCGAGCAGGATTTTCGGACGATCGCGCCCTATACGATCGAGGAAGCCTACGAGGTGGCCGACGCGATCGAGCGCGCCGATCTGGCGGCGCTCAAGGACGAGCTCGGCGACCTGCTGCTGCAGGTCGTGTTCCACGCGCGAATGGCCGAGGAATTGGGCGGCTTCGCGTTCGACGACGTCGCGGCGGCGATCGCCGACAAGATGCTGCGGCGCCACCCGCATGTGTTTGGCGACGCCGAAATCCGTTCGGTTGCGGCTCAGAACGAGGCGTGGGAGGCGCACAAGGCAGCCGAGCGCGCCGCGGGTCGGTCGGCCAAGGACGGCGCCCACAGCGAGCTCGACGGCGTGGCGCTCGCCCTGCCGGCCCTGCTGCGCGCCGCGAAAATCTCCCGCCGCGCCGCCCGCATCGGCTTCGACTGGCCGACCGCGCGCGACGTATTGCCGAAGATCGCCGAGGAGATCGCTGAAATCGAAGCTGAACTCGACGCAGCGGCGACGCCGGCGGCGTTGGAGGAAGAGGTCGGCGACCTGCTGTTCGCTGTCGCCAATTTGGCGCGCAAGCTCGATGTCGAGCCGGAAACCGCGCTGCGCCGCGCCACCGCCAAGTTCGAGCGCCGCTTCCGCCAGGTCGAGGCGCTGGCGCGCCAGCGTGGCATCGGCCGCGACCTCGACGCGCTGGAAGCGTTATGGAGCGAGGTCAAGCGCGCGGAACGCCAGGGGCGCTAGGGTCGCAGCCGCCGGTCTTGGGAGTTCAGTCGCCCGTTTCCATCGGCAGCGAGGGGTCGTTCGACCATTCCGACATCGAGGCGTCGTATAGCCGCACGTCGGGGTGGCCGAGCATCGTCAGGATCAGCGCGTCGGAGCTGGCGGCGATGCCGCCGCCGCAATAGGTGATGACCTGCGGCTTCTCGAAGACGCCGGCGACGGCAAATTTGGCGCGCAATTGCGCCGCCGGCAGATAGGCGCCGCGCTCGTCGAGCAGCGCCGCGGCCGGCACGTTGACGCTCTTCGCGATCCGCCCCGGGCGGCCGTACACCGTGCCGCCGCTGCCCTTGTGCTGCGCCTCGCTCAGCGCGTTGAGCGTGCACACCGCGCTGTCGCCGACCGCCGCCAGCACCGCCTCCTTGCCGACCATCAGCTGGCGGTCGTCGCGCACCGTGAAGTGTGCCGGCGGCTTCGGCCGGGCCGGCCCGGTCTCGACCGGCCTCCCCTCCGCCGTCCATTTCTTGAAGCCGCCGTCGAGCACCGCGGCGTTGTCGAAGCCGTAATTGCGCAGCATCCACCAGATGCGGCTCGCCCATTGCGGCGTCGTCGTGCTGTAGAGGATGACGCGGCTGTCGTTGCCGACGCCGAGCCGCCCCATCGCCGCCGCGAACTGTGCCGCGTCCGGCAGC
Organism: Thiohalocapsa sp.; assembly: GCA_050257895.1. Taxonomy (GTDB): domain Bacteria; phylum Pseudomonadota; class Alphaproteobacteria; order ATCC43930; family CGMCC-115725; genus DATARH01. The sequence goes on along the minus strand of JBLMXS010000019.1, from coordinate 1,283 downwards.
ATGAAGCGCAAGTTCGGGTGCGGCGCCGACAGATCGGCCTGCAGGTCGATGAACTGGGCGCCCGGGATGTGGCCCTTCTCGAAATCGTCGCGGCCCGATTTGACGGTGTAGCCGATATCGGGGTTGGGGACGAGGTGCACCGTGCAGTCGAAGATGCGCAATCGCGCGTCGCCGAGATGCGCCGCCAGCCATTCGGTCTCGACCAGGAATTCGGGATGGGCAAAGCCCGCACTCGATGCGCTCATGTGTCTCTCCCTCTGACGCTCGATGTCGCCCCGCTGGCGGCCCATTGAGCAGCCGTTGGCTTGTCTACCAGTTTCTCAACCAACCGCCTAAGGTCTGACGGAGTGGTGTGACCGGCCAGGACCTCGTAATAGCCGATGCCTGCGCGTCGTAGCGCCTCCTTCTTCACCGCGTCGCGCGCGGCGGCGGTCCCTTGATGATGTGACCCGCCCTGATATTCGATGGCGTGCCGGGGCTGGCAGTCCTCATCCACGAGAAGCAAATCGACCCGTTTCGCGTTGATGCAGCTGTAGGCTTCGGCGTTTTTGCTGCGTAAGATTTCGCCTAATGATACCTGCGCCATCACCTGCCAACCGGGGTTGCACTCGAGCACGATCCGATCCAGCTCCTTGAACACCCGCGCTTCACTCTTGTTGAGGAGTGCTTGCGCTGTGAAGGTCGCCCCCATCACAATGCGCAACTGGTCAGCAGCATCCATTCGTTTCGGCGACGCCGGCTCAACCTTCGCGGACCACGGTCCACTTGTGGCGTAGACCCCTTCAAGCTTCCCCTTCCAGCGCCAACGGTTCCTCTCCCGCCATGCCCGCCGTTCCATCTTCGACAGATACCGCTCGATGGCGATGCCGGCAAAGGAGCCAAGCACGAGAACAATGATCAGAACGATGATCAGCAGGTCAGGCTTCTGGACGATGAGTCCCATGATTTCGGGTGGCATGTAACATCGTAGCATAGTGAGTGGGGCTACGGGGCGAAAGCAGCAGGGAGTGGAAGCGTGGCGAGCCGCATCAACCGGGCGATCGAGCTGTTGGCCAAGGGCCAGGCGATCTACTACGTCGGCGCCCATACCGGGCACGTCCTGACGCGGGCGCAGGGGCGCGCCGATGCGCTCACCTGGGCCGACTACATCAATGTCGGGATGGAGCATGGCGCCTTCGACATGACCGGGCTTGGCGAATACATGGCGGGCCTCGTCGAGGGCGGGCCGACCCGCTCCGGGCACCGCACCCCGGCCGTTATCGTCGAGGCGCCGGTCAACGGCA
>JBLMXS010000018.1:0-3286 GCA_050257895.1 Thiohalocapsa sp. | reverse complement strand
TAAGCTGGTGCTGGTGCCGAACCGCAATGCCGCGGTGCGGCTGCGGCAGGCGCCAGAAGTGGCGCTGCGCGGCGACGGCACCTATCTCGTCACCGGCGGCCTCGCCGGCTTCGGGTTCGCCGCAGCGCGATGGCTCGGCGAACATGGCGCGGGCGCGATCGCGCTGCTCGGCCGTCGCGGTATGCAAACGCCGGGCGCCGCCGAGCGTGTCGCGGAGCTCGAAGCGCTGGGGGTGGCGGTGTCGGTCCACGCCGGCGATGTTGCCGACCCGGTCTCGCTGGCCGGCGTCCTCGATGACATCCGCCGGTCGCAGCCACCGTTGCGCGGCGTCGTCCATGCCGCCTCGACGATCGGCGATGCGCTCGTCTCCGAACTCGACAGCGCCGACATCGCCGGCATCCTGCGCCCGAAGCTCGGCGGCGCGGTGTGGCTCGACCGGCTGACGCGCGACGACCCGATCGAGCTGTTCCTCTTGTTCTCGTCGGCGACGACATTGCTCGGCGCCCCCGGCCAGGCGGCCTATGTCGCCGCCAATGCAGCGCTTGAAGCCATGGCGCTCTACCGGCGCGGGCAAGGGCGGCCGGCGCTGACCGTGGCCTGGGGGCCGATCGAGGATACCGGCTATCTCGCCGAGCGCCCGGAGACCCGCGACGCGCTGGCGCGTCGTCTCGGCGCCAAGCCGATGCCGGCGGCGCAGGCGCTAGCCGGCCTGCCGGCATTGGCCGACAGCCAGCTCGCCGCCGCCGCCTTCGCCGAGACCAGCTGGAACGACGCGAGGCGCTTCCTGCCGGTTCTCGCCTCGCCGCTGTTTGCCGAGATCCGCGCCGACACCGGCTCCTCGCCAGGCGACGATTCGCTGATCGAACGGCTTGCCGGCCTCGATCCGGAAGAGGCGCTGGCGCTGCTCAAGACCGCCGTCGCCGAGGAGGCGGCCAATATCTTGCGGCTGCCGGCCACCGGCATCGACCCGTCGCGGCCATTGTCGGAGATCGGCATGGATTCGCTGATGGCGGTCGAGCTGCGGCTGGCGCTCGAAAGCCGCCTGCGCATCGACTTGCCGCTGATGTCGCTTGCTGAGGGCACGAGTGTCGCGTCGATCGCCGCGCGGCTCGGCGGCGCGTTGACGGCGCGGCCGCACGCGACAGAACTGGTCAGCATGGCCGAGCGCTACGAAGCGGCGGACGACGACCGGCTGGCCGCCGTCGCCAACACGACGGCCAGCCGCTTCGATCCGGACGAGGTCAAGTCGGCAGCGGCGGAGTAGTCCGTGTCGCCTACACGCAATCTGTTCGGCCTGTCGGCGCAGGCCAAGGCAAAGCTCGTCGAAAAGCTCGCCTCGGCAGCGGCGGCGCGCCTAGCCCCGACCCCGGACGCACGCCGTGCGGCAGCGGCCAGCGGCGACCGGCTCGACGTCCGCGAATTGGAAGCCTATCGCGAAATCCGCATCATCGAGGAAACCGCCGAGTATCTCGGCATCGCCGACCCGTTCTTCCGGGTACATCAGGGCATCGCCGGTGCCGAGACGGAAATCGACGGCCGCCCCTACATCAACTTCGCCTCATATAATTACGTCGGGCTCAACGGCGACCCGCGCATCGCCGCCGCCGCCAAAGCCGCGATCGATCGGTACGGCACCTCGGTGTCGGCAAGCCGCCCGGTGTCCGGCGAGCGGCCGCTGCACCGCGAGCTGGAGCAGGCGCTGGCGCGCATCCACGGCACCGAGGACAGCATCGCGCTGGTCGGCGGCCATTCCACCAACGTCACGGTGATCGGCCATCTCTTGGGCCGCAACGACGTGATCGTTCACGATTCGCTGATCCACAACAGTATCGTGCAGGGCGCCATCCTGTCAGGGGCCCGGCGGGTGCCGTTCCGCCACCTCGACCCCGATGCCGCCGACAAGGTGCTTGCCGAGGCGCGCCCCCGCCAGGGCCACGCGCTGCTGGTGATCGAAGGCCATTACAGCATGGACGGCGACGTCCCGGACCTCGCCGCCTTTGTCGCGGTTGCGCGCCGCCATCGCGCATGGGTGATGGTCGACGACGCGCATGCGCTGGGGGTGCTGGGCCCGCGCGGCTTCGGCTCGGCCGACCACGCCTACATCGATCCCGGCGAGATCGACATCTGGATGGGGACGCTGAGCAAGAGCCTCGTCTCCTGCGGCGGCTATATCGCCGGGCGGAAGGACCTCGTCGATTACCTGAAGCGCAAGGCGCCGGGCTTTGTCTTCTCGGTCGGCATGGCGCCGTCGGCGGCGGCGGCGGCGCTCGCGGCGGTGGAGATCCTCGAGCAGGAGCCGCACCGCGTCCGCCGCGTCAACGACCGCGCCCGGCTGTTTCTGCAGCTGGCGCGCGAGGGCGGGCTCGATGTCGGCAGCTCGGTCGGGGCGGCCATCGTCCCGGTCGTCACCGGCAGCTCGATCAGCGCCGGCCGCCTCGCGCAGGCGCTCTATCGCCGCGGCATCAACGTGCAGCCGATCCTCTACCCGGCGGTGCCGGAACGAGCCGCCCGTCTGCGGTTTTTCCTGACTGCCGACCACACCGAGCAGCAGGTGCGCGACGCCGTCGCGATCCTGCTCGAAGAAAACCGCGCAGTCGCCGCTGAACAGACCGATCTCGCTGCGGTGGCGCGCCACCTCCAGCGCCGCCTCGCCTGAGAGCGTTGCGGGCAAGGTGCCCGCGGTCCGGTGTCCCAATCGGGAAGCGCGCCGCATCAACGATTGTGTCATCCCGGCGCAAGCCGGGGTCCATCCTTCCGTCGGTCGTGCGGCTGACAGGTGGATACCGGCTTTCGCCGGTATGACAAAGTGGGGTTACCGCAGCGGCGGGTTTGCCACGACGTCGGCGAGGAGGTGCTCGACGGCGGCGAAATGGTCAGCCCACCGCGGCTCCTCCCAGCGCCGCAGTCGTGCCAGCTGCGCGTCGCGTCGCGGTGATTGCGGCAGCGCATAATCGAGGATCGCCTGCCGCCAGCCGGTGCCGTCGAGCGGATCGAGAAACTCGGCGACGTCGGCGCCCATTTCGCGCAGGGCGGCAATGTCGCTGCACAAGGCTGGGACGCCGAGCGCGAAGGCCTCGACAAGGGGAAAGCCGAACCCCTCGGCGAACGAGGGCAGCAGTAGCGCCCGCGCCCCCTCGAGCAGCGGCACCATCTCGGCGTCGGGCAGGCTGTTGTGCTCGATGACGACGCCGCGCAAGGCCGGGCAGCGCTCGAGCATGTCGATGACGTTCTCGGTCTCCCAGCCGCGCTGGCCGACCAGCACCAGCAGCGGTGCCTGTTCTGCGAG
>JBLMXS010000017.1:0-3297 GCA_050257895.1 Thiohalocapsa sp. | reverse complement strand
GCACGACCTTCTCTTCCTCGCCTGCGACACCGGCTTCGCCCCGATCAAGAGTCTGATCGAGCATGCCATGGCGCTCGATGTCGCCGAGCACATGCACCTCTACTGGCTCGCCTGCGGACCGGGTGGCCATTATCTGTCGAACCTGTGCCGCGCCTGGGCCGACGCACTGGACAACTTCCACTATGTGCCTCTTTCGCCTGCCGCGGGCGCAGACGCGGTGCAAAGCGGCATCGCGCAGATCGCGGAACGACTGCGGCAAGGACATGCGAACTTCGACAACCTGGACGTCTATGTCGCGGGACCGGCGCATTTCGTCGATGCGATCGGCACGTTCCTGAAGCAGCAACGCGCGCCCGACTCCCAGATCGCCGCGACACTCGCGTGAGCCGGCCCGGCCCGACCCCGCCCGTGCCGGGGACAGCGCTCATGCCGGCGTGTTCATTGCGGCCGCCGCGCCTCGGCCGCACGCGTCGGTACGCTCTCGCATGAAACCAGGGACTATTTACCGCAAGACCCCGGAGGGCGAGGAGGCTCTCAAGGCGCGGACTCGGCTGCGCAGCGGGCGGCTGCGCGCCGTGCTTATCGTGGTGGACGGGCAGGCCAGCGCCGACGAACTGGTGGCGAAGCTGGGAAAGAAATGCCGGCCGCGCGAACGCCTCATCCAACTCGAGCGGCTCGGATTGATCGAGCCCATCCCCGAAAAGGCGGATGGGCCGGCGCCCGCTGTCGCGACGACGGCCGAAGGGCCACGCCTCGAAGCCGCCCTCGTGTCGCCGCCGTTTGACAACGGCATGGTCGCGCCTGCGGCAGGCGAACGCGGGCCAGCCGCCGAAGGCCCGCCGCAGGCTACCGCGGTTGCGGATGAGGCCGCACACGAGGGCATGGTTGAAGTCGCGCCGGATCGAAGTCAAGCCGCGCAACAGCCCGCCCCGGTCGCGGCGGATGGTCCTGAGCCGGGCGAAGATGAGGCGCAACTCCCCATCAACCATTTTGCCGCCGATCAGCTCGAGGCCGAACCCGGACTCGCCGGTTCATGGCGCCGTCGTTGGGCGCCGCCGCTGGCGCGGCTGGGGCAGGCGCTGGCGCGACCGCAGTGGCAGCGCGCTTGGTCCGCGGCTGTGGCGCAGGCCAGGATGCGGCTGCGGGGACCGCGGCAACTCGGGCGGAAGACATGGTTCCGCCTGGGGCTGGCAGCGCCGTTGCTGCTCGCCGCGACCGCCTGGCTGCTGCTAACGGGTGAGGGCACGCGCCTAGGGATCGAACGGCACGCAACGGCGATTCTGGGCCAAACCGTGCGCATCCAGGAACTGGGGCTTGAGCTGCGGCCCCGGCCCGACTTGGCGCTGCGTAGCGTGACCGTGGGGGAGGCCGGGCTGGCGCGCGCGGCCGTAGTGCGGATCGCGCCGTCCTTTCACTCCGTCTCGGATCTCGCCCGCCCCACCGTGGATCTGAAGGTCGAGGGCCTGCAACTGTCGGCGGGCGCCGTCGCCGCCTTCTGCTCGATGCGCGCCATCGATCCAGCCCGGGCCCATGCCTCGCGCATCGATACCGTTCAGATTTCCGATCTCGATCTCGTCCTGCCGCGCGCCGCCGTCGCCGGCCTGCGCGCCGACATCAGCCTCAACCCGGATCGCGGCAATCCCACCGTTACCCTGAGCGACGCCGAGGAGAAGCTGCGCCTGGACCTCTCTCCCACCGGCAAGGGGTGCCGCTTCACTGCGAACGGCACCGGCTGGCGCCTGCCGTTCGCTGCCGGCACGGTCTTCGACAGCATCGAGGCGCACGGCACGATCGATGAAAACGGCATGCACGTGGCGGACTACGACGGCCGCTCCCTGGACGGTCGGATCTCCGGCGCCGGCACTCTGAGCTGGGGCTCCCGGGTCGTCCTGGAACTTGAGCTCGAACTGCGCCACGTCGCGCTCGCCAAGCTCCTGTCATCGCTGGGCGTGGCTCCGGCGGCGCGCGGCGAGTTGGATGGCAGCATGCAGCTTTCCGCCAGCGCGGCGGATCTGACCGCCCTGCCCGACGCGCTCGCCGGCACCGGCACCATAGCCGCGAGCCGCGGCGCCATCGACCGCTTCGATCTGATGGAAGCGGCGCGAAATCCGGGAACCGGCCGCGTGTTCGGTGGGACGACCCGCTTCGAGCAGGCGAGTGCCCGGCTGCAGTTCGCCCGCGGCACGGTGGCCCTGCAGGACCTGCGCCTGCAGGCCGGGGCGCTGACGAGCGACGGCACGGTATCGATCGACCGCCGCGAGGCCTTGCGCGGAACGCTCACCGTCCATCTGCAAAACGCCGGGGAGAGAATCAGCGTCCCCTTGCGGCTGGGCGGTTCGGTCGGCGCGCCTCAACTCGCGGCGGGCGAGCGCAGTCCCGGCGCGTCGTCGCGGCTGCCCCGATAAATTGGCGCACCCCCCGTATCAAAGGGTTCTTTGGCCGCGGTAATCGCCGTGAATTAACATTGCACTGTGCCACTGCGGTGGCAGAGGCAGGAGCTGGCCCTTGCCGGCAATGTGCCCGTCATCACCAACAGAGCATGCGTCCGGCCCAGATCACATCCATCATCGAACGCGAATTCGCCAGCACGCGCGACGGCCACCATACGCCCGTCATGCTATGGGGAGCGCCCGGCGTCGGCAAGTCCCAGATGGTGGCGCAGGTGGCGAGCCGCCACGGTGCTCCCATGATCGACATCCGCCTGTCCCAGATGGAACCTTCCGACCTGCGCGGCATCCCCTTCCGCTCCGGCGATCTGGTGGAATGGGCGATCCCCGCCATGCTGCCGGACGCGCAGCGCCACGGTCCAGCCGGCATCCTGTTCCTGGACGAGATCACCTCGGCGCCGCCCTCGGTCTCGGCAGCCGCCTACCAGCTCATCCTCGACCGCCGGCTGGGTGCCTACCAAGTGCCGGAAGGCTGGGCCATCTTCGCCGCCGGCAACCGCCAGGGCGACCGCGGCGTCACCTATGCCATGCCGGCGCCGCTTGCCAACCGTTTCTCCCACTTCGAGGTGGACACGAACCTGGAGGACTGGGTCGGCTGGGCCTATGGCGTCGGCATCGACGAGCGGCTGATCGGCTTCCTGCGCTTCCGCCCCGAGCTGCTGTTCGAGTTCGACCCGGTGCGCAATCCGACCGCCTTTCCGACGCCGCGCTCGTGGGAGTTCGCCCACCGCGCCCTGCAGAAATTCGGCGACCACCCCGAACTGCTGGCCGGCGCGCTCGCCGCCTGCGTTGGCCAGGCTGCCGGCATCGAGTGTGCCGCCTTCGTCGACAGCCTCGACCGCCTGCCCGA
>JBLMXS010000016.1:0-2878 GCA_050257895.1 Thiohalocapsa sp. | reverse complement strand
ACCGACGACGCGCGGCTGCAGGAGGCCGAGCAGAAGCTCGCCGGGTTCCTCGACCGGCTCGCGGCGCAGGAACGGGTCGCGATCTCGACGCGCAGCCTCGGGCGGTTCGCGCCGCTGGCGTTTCCCGCCGAGATGGTGGCGCTCGTCGAGACGACCGCGCGCGAGCTCGGCCTGCCCTGCCGCAGGCTGCCCTCCGGCGCCGGCCACGACGCGCAGATGATGGCGCGGCTCTGCCCCGCCGGCATGATCTTCGTGCCGAGCGTCGATGGGCTGAGCCACAATGTGCGCGAGCACACCAGGCCCGAGCACCTCGAAGCCGGCGCCGCCGTGCTGCTCAACGCGGTGCTGCGGCTGGCGGGCTAAGGCTCCAAGCCGGATCCCGTTCGATTGGATTCACTCGCAGGGTGGGCAAAATCGCTTGCCCAGGCCGTGACAACTCGCTCGCTGCGGCGGGCGATCCCCGGTCGCAGCCGGGGACAAGCTTTGCCCACGCGGACGGAGCGCGTGGGCATTGCGCCCGCGCGGGACGCGCGGTGGAAAGATCCGCGAATGCGCAAAGCCCACCCTACGGACACGCCCAAATCGCGCTCGCTCCTGTGACCGAAAAGCGACACTCCACGACTTTTTGCGGATTGCGGCGCAGCTTCCACAATTGCCGCCCCATTCGTTGCGCACAAAGGCCGGGCACGGGGGACGTGCAACACGAAGCGTAAAACGAAGCGTAACCGAATGGGGTGGTGCGATGCGCGATTCTTACGACATGGGAATGCCCGACACGGCGCCGTACAAGGAATGGCTGGGCGTCGTCGGCTCCATCGTGGTGGCGGCTCTCGTCGGCGTCATCCTGTTCTCGGGCGGCATCCTGAGCTGAGACCACTGCGAAGGATCGCGGCGAAAGGGCCGGCCCAAGGCCGGCACCGCGCTGCGCATGCCGCCGTCGATGCTCCCGCCGAGGTCGCGGCGGGGCGCGAACCTCGGCCCGTGGAATGGTCTGCACACGCATGATCCGGCTTGCCGCATTGCTCATCGCCGGCCTCGCGCTCGCGTCGTGCTCGGGCGGCATGGTCGGGGACGTCATGCCGCAGTGGGCGGGCGGCTACCCGAAGGACGTGCCGCCGCGCCCGGGCACGCCGGAATATGACGCCATGCGGCAGAAGCTCGATGCCGAGGCCAAGCGCGACAAGAGCAAGGATCCGCCCGCGCCGAAATCCGAGGCCGCGAAGAAGAACCCGCTGCTGCAGTAGAGCGGGATCATTTTTTCTTCGAAATGCCGCGGCGCAGCTGGCCGACTTGATCCTTGCCGACGCGACATGCCCCCGGAGCCGGCCAGGGCAACACATGCAGCTTGGGACTTTTCCTGCTGCAACCGGAAGCGGTTGCTCACCCGAGGATGAAGTCGCCGGCCTGCAGCTGCGCACCGTTGCTGAACGTCGCCAGCAGCGTGAGCTCCACTGCATACGGACTGCTCCACGCGTGCGATACCTGGAACAGCTGATGGTCGTCGGTATCGTAGAACAGCATGTCTTGGCCGGCATAAGGATACTGCGTCGGCAACGCCGTTCCGGTCCACAGCACGCCGTCGGTGCCGAGCGGGGCATTGTTGAAGCCGTCCCCGAGCACGATCTTGTCGACGCCGGGCTGAAAGTCGGTGACGATATCGGGGCCGTCATTCCAGTTGGAGACGAAGCGGTCGGCGCCGATCCCGCCGGTCAGAATATCGAGCCCGCGGCCGCCTTCGAGCGTATCGTCGCCGGTGCCGCCAATGAGCACGTCCAGCCCGGCGCCGCCCACCAGCAGATCGTGCCCGGCGCCGCCGTCGAGCACGACACCGCTGTCGTCCGCAAACAGACCATCGCCGTTGACCGACCCCACGACCTTGTCGATGCCGCTGAAGGTGTCGCCCTGCGCCTCGCCGAAGACGCCGGTGTTGGTGGCGAGGTTGACGTACACGGACTGCGACGACGTCGCGTAGCTGACGGTGTCGAACCCGTCGCCGCCAATCAACATGTCCGCGCCGGCGCCGCCGTACAGCACATCGTCGCCGCCGCCGCCATCGAGCCGGTCGCTGCCGGCGCCTCCGGCCAGGGTGTCGTTGCCCTGCTCCCCAAACAGGAAGTCGTCGCCGTCTCCGCCCCAGAGATAGTCGTTGCCGGCGCGGCCGTGGATCTCGTCGGCACCGGCCGACCCGAAGAGATTGTCGTTGAGATCGGTGCCGTTCAGGTAGAGGCCGAAATCGTAGGTGGCCCACGCGAGATCGGGTGCGGCAAGCGTCCTCGCAACCGTAGCCATGCTCAGTGCTCCCACGCTGCGAGCCCGCCGGTCGGGCCGTCTCGGGAAGCTACGCGTTGCGCCGGCCGCGCGCTGTGATGGCCGTCACAAATTGTCGCTTGCAGCGAACCGATTTGACGTTTGATCGACCGGAGGGGCGCGAGTCCATACCGCTGCTCGGCGCGCGGCTGCGGCGTGCCGCTGGCGGCGCGGCGCAGCAACCGGAGCGGGGTGCGGCGTGTCTAGTGTCCCGATTCCGAAGTTCGCATCATTATGCGGCACCCTCGTTTGCGAACTTGAGTATAGTTAAGCAAGCGCGATGTCCGGCGGCTGGCTTGCCTGCTCGTTCGGCGTAAAGTCGAGGGCCTGCTCGCCCCCAAGCCCCTGTTACCGCCTTCGACGCGACTTCGCGACGCTGCGGCGGCACCTGACGAACCAACCGCCGCGCACCGGCAATCCCGTCAACTGAAGCAACCATGTCGCAGCAAGTCGGCGCCCGCGGCAATGACCGCGATCAACACCAGCTTCTTGAATGTCTCAGGTGCAATTTTATCGCGCATATGTTGTCCGACGTACATGCCGAGCACGACTGGCAACATCGCAGCCGTCG
>JBLMXS010000015.1:0-3994 GCA_050257895.1 Thiohalocapsa sp. | reverse complement strand
GACCGCCGCGGCGGCGGTCACGACGCGGCTCCGCATCGGCACCGGCGTCTGCCTCGTCATCCAGCGCGACACGATCCAGACGGCAAAGCTCGTCGCCTCACTGGACCAGGTCTCGGGCGGCCGCTTCCTGTTCGGCATCGGCGGCGGCTGGAACCAGGACGAGATGGAGGACCACGGCACCGTCTACGCCACCCGCTTCAAGAAGATGCGCGAGCAGATCGAAGCGATGCGCGAGATCTGGACCAAGTCGAAGCCGGAATACCACGGTGAGCTGGTCGATTTCCCGCCGATGATGACGTGGCCGAAGCCGGTGCAGAACCCGCTGCCGGTGATCGTCGGCGGCGCCTTCCCGCACGCGGCGCGGCGCGCGGTGCGCTACGGCAACGGCTGGGTCCCGATCGCCGGCCGCGGCGGCGGCCTCGAGGACTGGCTGCCCGGCTTCAAGGAGATGCTGGCGCAGGCCGGGCGCAGCCTCGCCGACGTGCCGATCTCGATGTTCGGCGCGCCGGAGGATGCCGACACGCTGAAGCGCTACCGCGATATGGGGGTGGCCCGAATCGTCGCCGCCTGCCCGCCCGACAAGGCCGACAAGACCCTGCCGCTGCTCGACCGCTGGGCCAAGCTGATGCAGCAGGTGAACGGCTAGCCGAATAGGTCCCTGCGAAGGCAGCGACGTATGCCTCAGCGGCACGCAGGTGGATAAATGGGCCCCGGCCTTGGCCGGACCCAGGTTGTGGGAGAAATGAGCATGTCCGACGCTGGTATTCGCATCATCGCCGACGGCCTCGGCTTTCCGGAGGGGCCGGTGTGGATGGCCGACGGCTCTGTGATCCTCGGCGAGATCTCCGGGCGCAAGGTGACGCGCGTGGCGCCGGGCGGCGGCAAGAGCGAGGTCGGCAAGGCCGGCGGCGGCCCGAACGGGCTCGCCACCGGGCCGGACGGAGCCCTCTACGTCTGCAACAACGGCGGCGGTAGTTACGATGGAACGCCGAGTTGGATGTCCACCGGGCCGGCACCCGACTACAAGACCGGCTCGATCCAGCGCATCGACCTCAAGACCGGCGAGACGCGCATTCTTTACAGCGACTGCAACGGCCACAAATTGTCGGCGCCCAACGACATCGTGTTCGACAGAGAGGGCGGCTTCTATTTCACCGACCTCGGCAAGCGCTACGCCCATCAGCGCGACCACGGCGGTCTCTACTACGCCCTGCCGGACGGCTCGAAGGTCGTCGAGCTCGCCTATCCGCTGTTATCGCCAAACGGCGTCGGCCTGTCGCCCGACGAAAAGACCGTGTATTTCGCCGACACCGAAAGCTCGCGGCTGTTTGCCTTCGACATCCTGTCGCCTGGCGTCATCCGGAAGGATCCGTTCCCGGCGCCTTATGGCGGGCGGCTCGTCTGCGGCCTGCCCGGCTTCCAGCGCTTCGACTCGCTGGCGGTCGAGGCCACCGGCAACATTTGCGTCGCGACCCTTGTCGCCGGCTGCATCACGGTGATCTCGCCGCAGGGCAACGTCGTGCGCCAAGTCAAGATGCCGGACGTCTACCCGACCAACATCTGCTTCGGCGGGCCCGATCTGAAGACGGCCTACATCACGCTCTCGGCCTCCGGCCAGCTGGCCTCGATGCCGTGGCCGGAGCCGGGCCTCAAGCTCAACTTCATGTGCTGAACGATTGTTGCAGTGTCATTGCGAGGAGCGCAGTGACGAAGCAATCCCGGGCCGTATTGCGCTCGTTATGCCGAGATTGCTTGTCGGCCCTGGCGGCCTCCTCGCAATGACGCCCGGAGTAGAGGCTATTAGATGCTGATCGAGATCATCTGCACCGGCGATGAAGTGCTGACCGGCAAGATCGTCAACACCAATTTCAGCTACATGACGCAGAAGCTCGAGGATGTCGGGCTCAGCGTGCGCTGGGGGACGACGGTCGGCGACGACCGCGATAGTCTGCTCGACGCCTTCCTGCACGCCGGCAAGCGGGCCGATGCGGTGATCGTCAATGGCGGGCTCGGCCCGACCGTCGACGATCTGTCGCAGGAGATCGCCGCCAAGGCCGCCGGCGTCGACCTCGTGCTGAGCGAGGAATGGCTGGCGACGATGGAATCGTATTTCGCCCGCCGCAGCCGCGTCATGTCGCCGAACAATAGGAAGCAGGCGATGCTGCCCGAGGGCGCCGAGACCCTGCATAATCCGATCGGCACCGCCTGCGGCTTTGCGATGGACATCGGCAAGGCGCGCTTCTTTTTCACCCCCGGCGTGCCGCGCGAGCTGCGCCGCATGCTCGAGGAGCAGATTATCCCACGCCTCTTGGCGCGCGGCGGCGCGCCGAGCGCGATCCGTCTTAAGCGCTTTCATTCCTATGGGCTCGGCGAAAGCCATGTCGACCAGATGCTGGCGGGGGTCGAGGAGCTGGCGCCGGACGGGAGCGCCAAGCTCGGCTTCCGCGCCCACTACCCGCAGATCGAGACTAAGGTGACGGTGCGCGGCGCCGACGACGCCGATATCGAACAAAAGCTCGCGCCGGTCGTCGCCGAGGTCAGGAAGCGGCTCGGCAATTTCATCCTCGCCGAGGACGACGACACGCTGGAAGGGGTGATCCTCAAGGCGTTGCAGCGCCAGGACGGCTCGCTGGCGGTGGTGGAGATGTTCACCGGCGGCCAGATCGCGACGCGGATCGCGCCGTTGTCCGGCGCCGAGACGGTGTTCCGCCGCGGCCTCGTGGCGCGCGACCCCGGCGAGCTGTGGGACGCGCTGCGGCTCACCATTCCCTGCGAGATCACCAAGGAGAGCGCCGGCGCGGTTGCCGAGGCGATGCGGCGGCAGAGCGGCGCCAGTCATGCGCTGGCGGTGCTGATCGAGCTCGACGATGGGCCGGACCGCATCGATTTCGGCGGCTCGATCTGCATCGGCATCGCCGCAAGTGGCGATCATGGCGACGGCACCGAGACGCGCCGCTCGCGCATCCTCGGCGGCCGCGAATGGGTGCGTCTCGGCGCCGTCGAATTGGGGCTCGATTGCCTGCGCCGCCAGCTCTACGGCCTGCCCGTCACCGAGCGCATCGATTTCGAGAGAACTTGACACCTTTTGTCATCCCGGCGCAGGCCGGGATCCATTTCTGCAACCGCGCGGCAAGCGGATCGGTGGATCCCGGCTTCCGCCGGGATGACAGGGGAAGGAAGCCGAAGACCTTATGCCAAAGGATTTTCAGACGCCGCGCGACATCCGGATCGTGCATTCGTCCGATTTGCATGTCGACGACGACCGGGTCGCGGCGCTCAACGGCGGCGACGGCACCGGCGGGCTGCGCAACGTGCTGCGGAGGGCGCGCGAGCTCGCCGCCGATATCGTCATCCTGGCCGGCGACACATTCGACAACCACGCGGTCACCACCGGCACGATCGAGCGCGCCGGCGTGCTGCTGGCCGAGGCCGAATTGCCGGTCGTCATCCTGCCGGGCAACCACGACCCGGCGACGGCGGATTCGATCTGGCTCCGGGGGCGCTTCGACGAGATCGGCAATGTCGCGATCCTCGGCATCACCAATGAGCGGGCAGTCGCGTTTCCTAGCCTCGATCTCGAGATCTGGGGCAACGCGCATCGCGACTACATGGACATGGTGCCGTTGCGCGACCCGCCGCCGCGCCAAGGGCGCTGGCATGTCGCGATCGGCCACGGCCATTACGAGCCGCCCGAGACCTGGCACAACCCGTTGCGCCCGTCCTGGCTGATCAGCGACGCGATGATCCGCGACACCGTGGCCGACTACCTCGCATTGGGGCATTGGGATCGCGCCGCGCAGGTCGGCTGCGGCGCCGTCCCAGCTTATTATTCGGGCGCCCCCGATTACGTCGGTACCGTCAATTTCGTGCGCCTGACGCATAACGGCGAGGTCGTCGTCAGCCGCGAGACGGTGCGAAGCGGGGAGTGAGCCTACCGGCCCCTCACCCCGGGCCGCTCCCCCCCCGCGGGGAGAGGGACGATGCGGCGCCGCCC
>JBLMXS010000014.1:0-7628 GCA_050257895.1 Thiohalocapsa sp. | reverse complement strand
GGGCGATTTTGCGCACCTGATCGAAGCGACTGCTCGGCCGTAGAGGGCGGAGCGCTGCGGCCGTATGAACGATGGCGAGAAGTGGTCGACACAAGTGCCGAAACCACAACACCTAATCTACACTCTCCCTCCCTGAGCGATTGATTTAGAAGGCAACAACACAGCCACCTGATGTTCACGAACCCCAACCCGACCGCGAAGCCGATCCCAACTGTCCTCATTGCTGCGGCAAGGGGTTCGTATATGTCAATGACTGGGCCGAAACATGCTCATGCCGGTACTCTGCCGAGACTAAGCCGGAGCAATGCTATCCGTGCTGCGGCTTTCGCCAACACGCACGGTGCTGAGATAACACCAGGGTCAAACGTAGTCGGTGAAGATCTCCAGCGTGATTTGTTCGGTCATAGGCTTTTATCCTTCGTTGCGTTTTCCGGAGCTCCGTGCGGCGAACCATTCGAATGGGCCTCGGCAGAGCCGAAGGCGAGCCGACCCGACGATCGGGAAGCTTTGCCGTGCGCGCGACCCGGCGGGAACCGTACCGGGCCACAGCCTATCCGGGTTTGATATGCGTGTCTCGCACATCGACCACAAGGCGTCACCGACACTGCAGAGGGAAATGACGGTTCTTGGCTTTGAGCGCCTCGCGTTCGGCCTTGCCACTGTCCGCTCTACCAATGCCAGTGCGCTGGCTCATCGCAAGAGAAATCCGATGCGTAAGGCACCTCGGAGACTGTTTTCCGGCATGGCCGCTGCGCTGATGCAGGCGGCGTTCAGCCTGACCGCAGTCGTAGCGCACCCGCTCGACCCGCTGACCGGCGACGAGATCGCGGCGTCGGTCGCCGTCCTCACCGCCAGCGGCGACGCCGACGCGGCAGCCCGGTTCGCCTCGATCGATCTCGACGAGCCGGCAAAGGCGGCGGTGCTGGCCTGGCGCCCCGGACAGCCCGTCGCGCGCCGAGCACTGGTGACGGTGCGCCGCGGTGGCAGGGTCTATGAAGGCGTCGTCGATCTGCGGGCCCACCGGGTCGAGCGCTGGCAGGCGGTCCGCGACGCGCAGAGCCGCATCCTGCCGCAGGAATGGGCACGCGCCCGGAAGATCACGATGGCTGACCGGGGCTGGCAGGCGGCGATGCGCCGGCGCGGCTACGACCCGGACCGGCTCGCCGTGTCCTGCGAGCCGCTGCCGGCCGGCTATCTAGGCGACCCTGCCGAACGCCGCCGTCGCCTGCTTAAGGTCACCTGCTTTGACACCTCGGGGACAAGCAACGTCTGGGCTCGGCCGATTGAGGGCCTTGTCGCGGTGGTGGACGTCGATGCCCAGCGCGTCATACGCCTGATCGATACCGGGCCGGTGCCGGTCAGTCGCGATCCGGCACAGTTCGCGGCGCGCTCCGAGCCGGCGCCGGCAACGACCGGCAGCCGCGGAGCGTCGGACATCCGACTCGACGGACATGCGGTGCACTGGCGCAATTGGTCCTTCCACTACCGGATGGACCCGCGCTCCGGCCTCGTCCTGTCGCTGGTGCGGTTCGCCGACCATGGCCGCGACCGTCTCATCCTTTATCGCGGCTCGCTCTCCGAAATGTTCGTCCCCTACATGGATCCGGCCCCTGCCTGGTCGTTTCGCAGCTACCTGGATGTCGGAGAATGGGGATTTGGGCCGCTGTCGCTGCCGCTGCATCGGGGCAGCGACTGTCCCGCCGACGCGATCTTTCTCGATGCCACGCTTGCCGATGCGAGGGGGCGGGCGATCGACCGGCGCGGCGTCATCTGCCTCTTCGAGCGGCACAGCGCGGCGCCGCTGTGGCGCCATGCCGAGATCGTCAACGGTCGCTACGGGGGGCGTGCGGCGGTCGAACTGGTGATGCGGACGATCCCGACCCTGGGCGACTATGATTACGTGATCGACTGGGTGCTGACCGACGCCGGCGAGATCCGCATCGACGTCGGCGCCACCGGCATCGATCAAGTGAAGGGCGTGCAGACGCGCAGCATGGGAGATGCGACAGCGCGGCGCGACACCGCGTACGGCACCCTCCTTTCCCCCAATCTGGTGGGGGTCAATCACGACCATTTCCTCGCGTTCCGGCTCGACATGGACATCGACGGGGCGGCCAATACGCTGGTGCGGCGGCGCCTGGTGCCGCAGCGCCTCGCCGGCGACGGTCGCCGCAGCTTGTGGCGGGTAGCGGATGAGCCGGTCGCGGTTGAGGGCCCCCTCGCTGCCGCCGGGGGCGGCGCGGCCACGACATGGCGCATCGAGAACCCGAACGTGAGCAACGGATTGGGCCAGCATCCGGCCTATGATCTGGAGGGCGACACCCGGACCTCGCTGCTTGCGGCAGACGATTTTCCGCAGCGCCGTGCACCATACTCGGCAGCGCCGCTATGGGTCACCCGCTACGACGCGCGCGAGCTTTACGCCGCCGGCCGCTATCCGAACCAGAGCCGCGGCGGCGCCGGACTGCCGACCTACACCGCGCGGCGGCGCAGCGTCGCCAACACCGACATCGTGCTGTGGTGGACGATGGGCTTCCACCACGTGCCGCGGCCGGAGGACTGGCCGGTCATGGCGACGGCCTGGCACAGCCTGTTGCTGTCGCCCGACGGCTTCTTCAACCGCAACCCGGCGCTGGACCCGGTGTCGCCTGTGACCCGGCCCGATACCGGCAAGGAATAAATGTACGCCGGCCATGTTCGATTTCGCTCATTTAATGCTGGCAAGGATGGCATAATTAAACGGGGAGTTGCATCGTCCCCAGAACCTTGAGATGGCATTGCCGGGAGACCGATCCATGGCTGGCCGTATTCTCCTCTTTGTCGCGGGTCTCCTCATCGCTGCCTGCTTCGCCTGCACGCCTGCGATGGGCCCCGCGCCACCCGGAACGCATGTCGCGGTCTGTGCCTACGACAGGATCGAGAAGCTGCGGGTACAAGGGTACACACAGCCGAACGGCCCGTCGTACAAGCCCGACCGCGATGGCCCTGCCTCGGCCGCGATGGTGGCCGACGTGCAAGCGGCCGTCGCGCTGGCGCCGCAGTTCTTTCGGGATAGGCTGTGCCAACTCGACGCGATCTTTATCGCTCCTTCGGGCGAATCCTGGGGCATGCGCGCCTGGGACGCGGGCAACCCGACAATCAAGCGGTACATCGCCCTGTCGGCCGATCTCTGGACCCCGGGCGGACCGCCGCTTCGCCTCTCAGAATACAAGGACAAGGTGCTGCACACCTTGTTCGCCGGCTGGTCCGGCCCGAACGCGCCGAAATACAAGATGATGCTGGGCGATCCGTCGCACGACCCGGCGATGACCTTGTTGGCGGTGATGGCGCACGAATACGGTCACGTCCTGTTCTATGACACGTTCGTGTCCTCGCCCGGCAGCCCGCCGGACTTCCACACTCCAGCGTTCTGCGGCGGCAATTTCTACAAGGATTCCTGGGAAGATGCCTCGCTGCCCCGGACGACGATCTGGTGGCGAAAATTCACGGAGATTGACGGTTCGCATCCGCCAGGCGATGTGCAGATGGGCCAGATTAGGCATGCCTTGTCCCATCCCGCCATCGCTCGTGGCCTGCTCAGTAGATTTTTCAGTGGCAAGCTGCCGCTGCACGCGGGACGACCGAGAGGGCGGTGGGCCAGCCTGCTGGCCGCGTTTACCCCGGACCACGATTTCGTCGAAAGCTTCGCGCTGTTCGTTCTGCTCAACAACACCAACAGCAGGGCGCCGTTGAAATCGGTGGCGATCAGCATTCCCGGTCACCCCAACGAGGACATCGTGGCGACGTGCGACGAGCGGCCGGTTCTGATGAGCAAGCTCGGCTGCTTCCAGCGGGCGTTTTGCGCAACGGGGTCGGGCAGCGTTTGCGGCCGCGTCTGCCCCTAGAGGCAAGCGAACCGCTAAAGCGGAATCCGCTTAGTCAAGGTCGCCCTCTTCTGGCGCGGCCAGCGGCGGGCGGCAATTCAGCCCGCCGGCGCGATCGTGCGGCGCGCCGCCCGCCAGGCGACGGTGTCGGCAAGTTCGTAGGTGACCCGCAGCTTGCCCGGCCGGGCGGCGAGATGCGCTCGCATCGCGGCCAGCATGGCCTCCGCATCGCGCCGCTTCTGGTCGATGCGGCCGGTCGGAAGCCAGGCAGCGAGCCGATCTAGCGCCGCCTTCGGAAAGGAGCCGGCGGCCGCCCCTCGCAGCACCGCCCCCCAGCTGCGCTCCTTGTAGAACAAGCTCTTCGCGATGCCGCTGATGTCGGCGCCGGCTGCGCTGCCGAGAATGCCGTCCGCCACGGCGGCGGCGAGCGTGGCGCGGATGTTGACCATGGCCTCGCTGAGCGGCGGATAGCCGAGTTCAGCGGGGCCGTGCAGCATCGCAACCTCGTCGTCGTCCTGCAGGACGCCGTCGCGAAAATCCTCGTAGATGCGGCCGACGCCGCGCATCCCGAACGCCTCCAGCTCGGCGGCGCGCAGGGCGCCGATGCTGGCGGCGCCGAACACATGGATGCCCTCGGCCATCGCCCACAGGATCTCCTTGTGCCAGACGCTCGGCACCGCCTCGAAATAGCCGTCGACGACGCCGATCGCATCCGGTTCCTGCAGCGCTGCACGATAGAGGTCGCCCTGCCGCAGCGGCGGCAGCCATTCCCAGCCCCGCTCGCGGGTCGGGCGCAGCCGCGGCGGCAGGCTCGGCCCGGCAAAGACCACCGCCTTCATCGAGCGCCGCCCGTGGCCTGTGCCTGGGCGCGGAGCCCCGGCCGGTAATTCGGATGGTGCGGGTCCCATTCGAGGCCGGGGACGATCAGCCGCATGATAGGGATGGCGAATTCCGGCCGGGTCAGATCGACCGCGATCGCCTGCCGCAGCCCGACGGCGGCGAGCCGCCCGAGGACCCAGCGCAAATCGCCCACGAGATCGTCGTCGGCATGGTGCGGCACGTCGCCAAAGGCGATGCGGCCCGCCTCGCGCGTCAGGGCGTCGAACAGCGCATCGGCGATCTCGGCCCCCGGCGCTTCGGTATATTCGGTTGCCACGAGGTCATCGCGGCTGCCGGCAATATAGGTCAGGCGCGTCTGCGCCGCCTCGGTCAGGGCGCGAACCAGGGCGACGCCGCGATCGGCATGGCAGCCCGAGCCGTGCAAGCGGCGCAGGCGCCCCGGCTCGCCCGGCATCAGGTCGCGGATTTCGCAGAGAAACGCCGCGACGCCGATATCGGTCGTCACGCTCCAGACCCGTACGGCGATGGCGGCGGCGGCGTATTTGCCGAGCAGGTTGCGGCACGCCGGATCATCGACCGCGGCGAGGTCGAGGGCGCAGGCGGCGCGGTCGAGCACCGATCGCGCGGCCCACAGCGCGACGGCGTCGCGCTCGATCAGTTCGTAGAGCGCGGCGTTGACCGCCTCGACCGGATCGTTGCCAGAGGCAAGGCCGTTGGTGCCGGCGAGGAACAAACCGTCCGGATGCGGCCGCGAATAGTCCGTGTGCACGATTTCCGCGGGGACCCAGCACGCCTCGCGGCGCAGCAGGTCATACCCTTGGAGCCACCCGATCGGCCGGTCGGGGTCGAAGGGGCGGGCGCCGCCGCACAGCACGGCCGGATCGACGACCGCCTCCTGCGCCGCCAGGGCGCGGTAGGCGGCGTGGCGGCACGGCCCGATCGTCTCGGCGTGGTAGAGTTCGCACGCCTCCATCAGCGCCGACGCCATCGCCTGCGCCAGTTCCAGCCCTTTGCCCTGCGATACCGAAACCGAGCGCGAGTTCGGCCGCACCGCGATCGCGACCGGGATGCCGATGCGGTCGAGGCCGGTGATGTTGCCGAGGCGGGTTATGCCCATCGCGGCGGCGTACTGCCGCACCCGCGCCAGGGTTTCGGCCGGCGCCGCGGAGCGATGCGTGCCGGCGCGGAAGCGCTTCGGCCGCGGCGTCTCGAACAATTGCGACAAGCCGGCTTGCGGCCCGGCTGGCGGTACGCTGTCGATGCTGAAAGCCAAGCGCGGCGAGGCTACGGGACCGCCCGCGGCTCAGCCTTTCTGCGCGGCCGACGGTGGCGTCGGGCCCCGATCGCCGGTGCTTTCGGGATTTTGGGGCGAGGCTGCCGGCTCTTTCGCGGTGGCGTCGCCGCCGTTGGAGCCCGGCCTCCGCGACGCCGAGGAATGAGCCGGGGGCGGGACGCCATCGCCGCCGCCGCCGACCAAAATGATGCGGTGCGGCAACGCCTGCGGGCGGGCGGCGGTCGCGCCGTCGCGCGCGAGCAGTTCTCGCAAGACGCGCGCTTCCTCTGTGTCGCCGAGGCGCAACTCTTGGGACTTGCCGCCCGCTTCCGACAGATAGATACGGCCGCCGTCGTCCGTCCATACGTGCAGCACGCCAAAATCGGCGACGCTCTGCTGCGGCACCCGCAGCGGCGCTGCATCTCCGCTTGTCGACACCGCGCCGGCTTGTCCGCCGGGGACGGCAAGCGCGCCGATTCCGAGCAGCAACGCGAGCCGGCCAGGGAGGGCAACCCAACGGCGCAGACAGTTCGGCCGCGGCATCCCAATCTCCCCCACAAGGTTCAAAAAACCGCAAACGCCGTTCCGCATCTTAGTTCGCGGCAGCGGCGGGACAAATAGCAAAAGCGCGCTTTGGTAGAATTCGCACAAGCCGCCCTTTTGCCGCGGCCGGCAGTCGGCTATAGTTGTGCTCCGCCCCAGGGCTCTGCCTTATTTGCGATGGCCTCGACCCGCCGCCTTGCCGCGATTTTGGCCACCGATGTGGTCGGCTACTCGCGCCTGATGCGGCGCGATGAGGAAGGTACGCACGAGCGCTTCAAGGCGCATTGCCGCGAGGTGTTTGAGCCGCGCATCCGGCAGCACCACGGCCGCATCGTCAAATCGACCGGGGACGGCATGCTCGTCGAGTTCGCGAGCGTCGTCGAAGCGGTGCTGTGCGCCGTCGAAGCGCAGGGCGGCATTAGCCGGCGCAACTCGGCAGTGCCGGAGCACGAGCGGGTCAGCTTCCGCATCGGCGTCAACATCGGCGACGTGATCGTCGAGCCGCATGACATTTTCGGCGACGGCGTCAATGTCGCCGCCCGCCTGGAAGCGCTGGCCGAGCCCGACGGCATCTGCGTCTCGCAGATCGTCTACGACCAAATCCGCGACAAGCTGGCCTTACCGTTCGAGGATCTCGGCCAGCACCGGGTCAAGAACATTGCTCGGCCGCTGCATGCGTTCGTGTTGCGGCCGGAGATCATCGCCGGCCTGCCGCTGGTCGAGGCCGACCTGCCGCCGGTGTTGGCTGCGCCGAGGAGCATCGCCACGGCAGGTCGCGCGCCGCGGCTGTCGATCGTCGTGCTGCCGTTCGCCAATATCGGCAACGACCGGGAGCAGCAGTATCTGGCGGACGCCATCACCGATGATGTCACGACGGATCTGTCGCGGCTGGCTGACATGGCGGTGATCTCGCGCACCACTGCCGATACCTATCGCGGCAAGCCGGTTGGCACGCGGCAGATCGGGCGCGAGTTGAACGTCCGCTATGTGCTGGAAGGCAGCGTCCGCCGTGCCGGGGGCCTGATACGCGTCAATTCGCAGCTGATCGACGCGGAGACCGACCGCCATATCTGGGCCGAACGGTTCGAGCACGCAAACGACAATCTGTT
>JBLMXS010000013.1:0-6622 GCA_050257895.1 Thiohalocapsa sp. | reverse complement strand
TGGAGGTCGCCGCGGCCGGAATGACGGCGGCGATCGACCTCGTCGTCGCGCCGCCGTGCTGCCATCTCGGTCCCGCGCTCGAGGGCGATGCGCGCAGCTGGGGTCTGACGGCGCAACTCTACGGGCTGCGCGGCGGCGGCGACTGGGGCATCGGCGATTTCACGCATCTTACGAGCTTATGCCGTTATGCCGGCGGGCTGGCCGCCGCGACGGTCGGCGTCAACCCGCTGCACGCGCTGTTTGCCGCCGAGCCGCGGCACTACAGCCCGTACTCGCCGTCGAGCCGGGCCTGGCTGGATTATCTCTACATCGACGTGACGGCGGTGCCCGGATTCGGCGCTGACACAGCGATCCGGGCGCTGGTGTCCGAGGCCGCGGTCGCCGCGGCGCGCGACGCTCCGCTGGTCGACTATGCCGCCGTCGCGGCCGCCAAGCGCCCGGTTCTGGAGGCGCTCCACGCCCGCTTTCGCAAAGAGGGAGCGGGCAGCGCGGCGGCCGCCGATTTTGCCGCGTTCGTGCGCGAGGGTGGTCAGGCACTGCTCCATTTCAGCGTGTTCGAGGCCTTGCACGAGCATTTCCTGGCCGGCGGCGGCTTCTCGTGGCAGGCTTGGCCGGCGCCGATGCGCGACCCGCACTCGCCCGAGGTCGCGGAGTTCGCGCGTACGCACGCCGACCGCATCGAATTCTTCCAGTTTCTGCAATGGCAGGCCGACCGCCAGCTCGGTGCGGCGGCCGCCGCCGGTCAGGCCGCCGGCCTCTCGCTCGGCCTCTATCGCGACCTCGCGGTCGGGGTCAATCCGCACGGTGCCGAGGCGTGGGCCGACCATGAGCTCGTCGTGCCGAACGCCTCGATCGGCGCACCGCCCGACCCGCTGAGCCGCGCCGGGCAGAACTGGGGGCTGGCGCCGCTCAATCCGCTGGCGTTGCGCGCGCGCGGCTTCGCGCCGTTCATTGCGGCATTGCGCGCCAACATGCGCCATGCCGGCGTGTTGCGCATCGACCATGTGATGGGGCTGCAGCGGCTGTATTGGGTCCCGGACGGCATGCCGGCGACCCACGGGGCCTACGTCAATTATCCGTTTCGCGAGGTGCTGCGCCTGCTGGCCCTGGAAAGCCATCGCCACAGCTGCGCCGTTATCGGGGAAGACCTCGGCACCGTGCCCGAGGGCTTCCGCGACACGATGCAGCACGCGAATGTGCTGTCATACCGGGTGTTCGTCTTTGAGCGATGGCAGGACGGCACCTTCATCCCGCCCGGCGAGTATCCGCCGCTCGCCGCCGCCTCGGCCGCGACGCACGACCTCGCGACATTGAAAGGCTTTTGGCTCGGGCGCGACATCGAGTGGCGGCGCCGCCTGGCGGTCTATCCCGACGCCGCGGCCGAGGCGACCGAGATCGCCGAGCGCGGCCGCGACCGCCATTTGCTGCTCGACGCGCTGGTGCGCGAGGCCCTGCTGCCGCCGGAAGTGCGCGGCGAGCTGCTGCCGGAAGGCGGCGCGCCGCAATTCACCACTGCGCTCGGCGAGGCGATCCTCACCTATCTGGCGCGCTCGCGGGCCAGCCTCGCGCTGGTGCAGCTGGAGGATGTCGCCGGCGAAGCCGAGCAGGCCAATCTCCCCGGCACCACCGACGGCCACCCCAACTGGCGGCGGCGCCTGTCCCCGACCCTCGACGACTTGCTCGCCGGCGCTGCGATGCGCCGCATCGCCGCCCTCCTCGCCGCGGAGCGCCCCGCGCCGCCGCATCGAAGCTGAGGCCGAGCTGGCGCTTGCAATTGAGAATGGTTTGCATTAGCCATTCTCGCTGCGCCGCAGCCGGGGTAGAAGCCGTTGCTATCGTTATCGCGGTTATCGTTGTCGGGGACGCGTCGCATCGAGCGGATCGCGGTCGTGGTGCGGCCCTGGCTGCCGCTGGTGCATCTGGGGATGTTCGCCGCCTTTGTCGTGCTGGTGGCGGCGCCGGTCGTGCTGCCGGCCAGCCCGCTCGCCGCCGCGCTGGGGCAGATGGCGCGGTTTGCGATCTGGACCTTGTGGTTCCCGCTCGTCTTCCTGTCGGTGCTGGTGACCGGCCGCCTCTGGTGCGGCGTGCTCTGCCCGATGGGCGCCGCCTCCGAATGGATGCAGGGGATCGGCCGCAACCAGCCGGTGCCGCGCTGGCTGCGCTGGGAAGGGACGCCGATCGTCACCTTCCTCGTCGTGACGGTGCTGGGGCAGACGGTCGGGGTGCGCGACTACCCGGCGGCCATCCTTGAAGTGTTCGGGCTGACATTGCTTGCCGCGCTGGCGGTCGGCTATCTCTACGGCGAGGGGCAGAGGAAGCGCGCGTGGTGCCGCCATGCCTGCCCGATCGGGCTCTTGCTTGGAGTGTTCTCGCGGCTCGGGCCGGTCGATCTCGTGCCGAAGCGGCCGCTGCCGGGCGGCGACGCCTATGACAAGCGCGGCCTGTGCCCGACCATGATCGACCTGCGGCATAAGACCGAGAGCCGCCATTGCATCATGTGTGCGCGCTGCGTCGCGCCCGAGCGGCCGGGCGGACTGGCGCTGCGGCTGCGCGCCCCCGGCGACGAGATCGCACACATCGCCGAGCATCATCCCGCGATCTCGGAAGTGTGGTTCCTGTTCCTCGGCAGCGGCATCGCGCTCGGCGGGTTCCTGTGGCTGGTCCTGCCGCAATACCAAGCGCTGCGCCAGGCATTGGCGGTTTGGGCGATCGGCAACGGGCATCTCTGGCTCGGCGAGCCGGGGCCGTCCTGGCTGATGGTCGTCCATCCCGAGGCGCGTGAAGTCTTCGTGTGGCTCGATTTCCTGCTGATCGGCGGCTGGATGATCGCGGTGATGCTGGCGCTGACTACGGTGCTGGCGGCGTTGCAGGCAATGGCGGCGTGGCTCGCCGCCCGGCTCGGCGCGGCGGGAAGCTTCCGCGAGCGGTTCATCGCGCTGAGCTACCAGGTCGCGCCGGCGGCGATGATCTCGCTCTTGCTCGGGCTCGGCATCGACCTGTTCAAGCTGCTGCCGGCCGGGGCAGCGGCGCCGGTGAAGATTGCGGCGTTGGCGGCGGCGGTGGCGTGGGGCGGCGCGCTCGGCTGGCGGATCGTCGGCGGCATGGGGCTGCACGGCCGGCGCGCCGCAATCGCGACGCTGCCTGGGCTGCTTGCCGGACTGGCCGTGGCCGCGGCATGGTGGCCGGCCGTTATCGGCTGATGGTTTTGCCTGCGAGATGCGGAAATGCGCCGATGATACTCGTGAAATTGCTGATGGCGGCGGCGATCGCCATCGATTTGGCGGCCGCGGCGCAGGCCGCCGAGACGGCGATCGGCAAGCCGATCGAGCGCGACGGCATGGAAATCGGCGCCGTCTACCTGCAGGCTGTGACGATGGAGCCGATGCTGCCGGGCATGCAGAATGCGGCGGACATCCACCTCGAAGCCGACATCCACGCCGTCAAGGACAACAAGAACGGCTTTGGCCCCGGCGATTGGATTCCCTATCTCGGGATCACCTATCGGCTTGCCAAGGAGGGCTCGTCCTGGGTCGCTTCGGGGCCGTTCATGCCGATGGTGGCGCAGGACGGGCCGCATTACGGCGCCAACGTCAAGCTTGACGGCCCCGGCAAGTACAAGCTCTCGTTCCATATCCTGCCGCCGCCCTATCGGGCCTTCTACCGCCACACCGACAAGGAGACGGGGGTTGCCGAGTGGTGGGCGCCGATCGACGTCGAATGGGATTTCGTCTTCGCCGGCACCGGCAAGAAGGGCGCCGATTGAGCCTGCTTCGGGCGGCAATCCCCTGTGGCATGATCGGCGCGCTGCTCGTGGCGGCGCCGCTGCCGCATGATCCCGCGGCGCTCGCAGCCGAGCCGCCGGAAGCCCAGCCGGAAGCCCAGCCGACGGGCGAGCAACCGGCCGAAAGCAAATTGTTGGGCGGCGATCTCGGCGGCCTGCGTCCGGCCCTGGCGGCATCCGGGATCGAGCTCGGGATCACCTATATCGGCGAGGCGTTCGGCTCGCCGACCGGCGGCGTCAGGCGGGGCGCTGTCTATGACGGGCAGTTAGGCGCCTCGCTCGACGCCGACCTCGACAAGCTGGCCGGCTGGCCCGGCGCCAAGGCGCATGTCAACGCGCTCGAAATCCACGGTCGCGGCGCGTCGCGCGACCTGCTCGGTGGCAATCTGATGACGGTCAGCAACATCGAGGCGCGGCCGGCCCTGCGGCTCTACACGCTGTGGTTCGAACAGGGTCTGTTCGACGACAAGGTCTCGCTCCGGCTCGGCCAGATCGCCGCCGATGGCGAGTTCATCCTCAGCAGCACCGCGGGCGGGCTGATCAATGGCACCTTCGGCTGGCCGGCGATGGCGGCTGCCGACACGACTGCCGGCGGCCCCGCCTATCCGCTGGCGCAGCCGGGCGTCCGCCTGCAGGTGAAACCGACGGCCGGGCTGACGCTGCGCGGCGCGGTGTTCAGCGGCAATCCGGGCGGGCAGGGGTGCCTCGGCGACCCGCAGCTCTGCAACCGGAGTGGCACCACCTTCAGCCTCAGCGGCGGCACGCTGTGGATCGGCGAACTCGAATATGACGTGAACTCCGGCAAGACGGCGAAGGGATTGCCGGGCAGCTACAAGCTGGGTGCCTGGCGCGAGACCGGCAGCTTCCCCGACCAGCTGACCGGCGTGCGCGGCCGCTCCGGCGATTGGGCGGTGTACGGGGTCGCGGACCAAACGCTGTGGCGGCCCGATGCGGGCGGCGGGCGGGAATTGAGCGTCTTCATGCGCACGGCCGCAGCGCCATCCGACCGCAACCTGATCTCGTGGTATATCGACGGCGGCGTTGGCTTCAAGGCGCCGCTGCCCGACCGGCCCGACGACGTGCTGACGCTCGGCGTCGCCTATGCTCGGATCAGCAGCGATGCCGCCCGCGCCGACCGGCTGGCCGGGCCGCCGACGCCGGTGCGCGACCACGAGGCGGTCATCGAGGTCAGCTACAGTGCGGCGGTCGTTCCCGGCTGGACCATGCAGCCCGACCTGCAATATGTCATCCATCCCGGCGGCAATGTCGCGAGCCCGACCGGCAGCGGCCCGATCCGGGATGCGCTGGTTATCGGGCTCAGGACGACCTTCGCCTTCTAGACCGGTCTCCGGCGCCGCGCCGCGAGGAGGGACGAATGGCAGTGGATAGACCCTCGTTCAGCTACCGGCTCGGCGCCAACCAGCCGGCGGCGAGCGCGACGGCGCGGCGGCTGGCGGAGATGGCGGAGGCGATCGGGCGCGAGTGCGGCGGCGAGTTCCGTCTCGCGGTGTTCCCCGAGAGCCGGCTCGGTCCCGACCCGCAGATGTTCGCCGATTTGCGCGCCGGCAAACTGGAGTTCTACCTGTCCGGCGCGCTGTTGGGCGGCGTCGCGCCGACCAGCGCGCTGCCGCTGATGCCGTTCGCGTTCAACGACAGCCGGGCGGTCTTCGCCGCGCTCGACGGCGCGCTCGGTGAGCGCATCCGCGGCGAGCTGGCTTCGGCCGGCCTCTATGCCTTCCGCCATGCCTGGCAGAACGGCTTTCACCACATCACCACCAGCCTGCGCCCGATCGTCACCGCCGCCGACTTCAAGGGGCTGAAGATCCGCACCCCGGGCGGTGACATCGCCGCCGATTTCTTCCGCACGCTCGGCGCCGAGCCCGGCATGGTGCCGTTCAGCGGCATGTACGAGGCATTGCAGACGAAGCGGTTCGACGGCCAGAGTGACCCGCTCGGCGTCGTGCAGTCGCTGCGCCTCTACGAGGTACAGCGCTATCTGAGCCTGACCGGGCATTGGTGGACCGGCTTTACCCTGCTTGCCAACGCCGATGCCTGGCACCGTCTGCCGGAGGCGATCCGCGCCGTCATTGAGCGCAACGCCGAGCGCTTCGCGCTGTTGCAGCGGGCCGATATCGAAGCGGTCAACGCCGCCGGCGCCGCCGCCTTGGCGCAAGCCGGCATGGTGGTGAACAAGGCCGATGCGGCCGGCATCCGCGCCGCGCTCGGCGATTTTCACGCGCGCTGGCTGGCCCGGTTCGACCCCGCGGCCGTCGCCCTGTTGCAGCAGGCGGCGCGGTAGCAAAAAGAAGTCTTGCGGCTACGCTTTGGACCGCGAGCTTCTGCCCGGTATGCCAGCCAGAGGCTGGCGGTCCGGAGCCTGTGGCCGATCAATGCTGCGGGCCTACAGGATGTCGCGGCCGAGCGGGGCGCCCTCGCTTGCCTCGACGACGCGGATGCGCAACGGCGCGTACAGCTTGAGGATGCCGGCCGCCAGCTCCTCCTCCGCTTCGCTGTGGGTGTTGACGAATACCGCGGTCTCGCCGTTGCGGATATAGGGCGCGTAGTTGTCGCGCACGTCGCCGACGATAAGTGGATCGATCGACAGCCCCGCAAGTTCGTCCCGCACCGTCGCCGGGACCGGCGAGGCCACCTCGTGCAGCAGCAGCAGCGAAATATTGGGCGCCGGCACACCTTCGAATTTGAGTCGGTTGCAGGCGTCCTCGGCGATGCCCTTGGACGTGAACAGCCCGACGACAAATTGATGCGCCATGGCGGCTCCCTCCTTCCTTGCAGAAACCCGCCTGTTGAAGAACCTCGCTGGGGTGCGAGCGGTTCCGCGGC
>JBLMXS010000012.1:0-5607 GCA_050257895.1 Thiohalocapsa sp. | reverse complement strand
GTGGGAGCAACTCTCCACGCCCGTTGTGTCTTCGTGGTGAAGAAAGGGCTGGCCTCGCGACCAGCCCTTGTTTTGAGCCGGAGGACACGCAGGCGGACTACCGCCTTCGTCCTTTGCTTGTCCTCCGCGTCCTTTGCAGTAAAGCGCTCTTTTTTATCCGTGCGCGGCCTGGTAGCGTGAGTTGCGCAGGACGCGGCCGGGCAGGTTGCCGGTGTGGTTGCCTTCCTTCATCAGCATCTGGCCGTTGACGAAGGTGGCGTAGATGCCCTGCGCCGGCTCCTTGTAGCGCCAGCCGCCGGCCGGGAAGTCGTGCACGATGAATTCGGGCAGCGGCTTCACCGTGTCGGGGTCGAACACCGTGATGTCGGCCTTCATGCCGGGGCGCAAGAGGCCGCGATCATAGAGCCCGAAGGTCGAGGCCGAGTCGAAGGTGAGGCGCCGCACCGCCTGCTCCAGCGACATGACGCCCTTCTCGCGCACCCATTCGCCCAAGAGCCGCGTCGAGAAGCCGTAGCCGCCGTGGAACTGCACGTGCGCGCCGCCGTCCGACAGGCCGATGAGGGCGTTCGGGAAGTTGAGGATCGCCTTCATCGCGTCGACGTCGACGTTGTTCTCGGCCTGCATGAACACCGTCTGCAGCTTCTCTTCGACCACCAGGTCGAGGAAACCATCGATGATCCCCTTGTTCTGCGCCTTGGCGACTTCGGCTATGGTCTTGCCCTTCATCCAGGCGTTCTTGTCGAGCTTGGGCTCCTCGACCCAGATGTAGTTGTACCATTCGCGCGAGATCGTGTTGCCGGGGATCTCGACCTTCCACTCGACCATCTCTTCGTGCAGCTTGCGGCGCACCTCGGGGTCGGCGTAGGCGTGCAGTTTTTCCTCGTCCGACTTCAAGAGGATCGGGTGCCAGGTCGGTGAGCCGCGGAAAGCCTGCGTGTTTGACATGTTGAAGGTCTGCGTCGTCGTGTTCGGCGAGCACAACGGGTAGGCGCGGATGCCCTGCGCGGCGGTCTCGTTGACCCGCTCCATGTGCTTCTGCCACTCGCCGGGGCGCCTGACGCTCTGGCCGAGATTGTTGTAGACGACCGGGCGGCCGGTCGCTTCCGCCAGCCGCGCCATCAGCCCGTTATCCATCTCGGCGTCGCGGCCGCCACCCGACTGGATGATGCCGGTGCCCATCTCGCGCAAGACGTCGGCCAGTGCGAAAATCTCCTTCTCGTCGGCCCACAAGGCCGGGATGTGGATGCCCTGCGGGTCGTAATGGCCCTTGTTGCGCGACACCGACAGGCCGAGGGCGCCGCCTTCCATGCTGTCGCGGACGATCTCTTGCATTTGTTTGAGCTCGGCATCGGACGCGGCGCGGGTCTGGCAGTCCTCGCCCATCACGTAGTAGCGCACCGCAGTGTGGCCGACGAGGGTCCCGACATTGACGCCGAGGTTGCGGTCGAGCCGATCCATGTATTGCGGGAAGGTCTCCCAATCGACCTCGATCGTGTTGAGGACCTCCATCGGGATCGCTTCGACATAGCTGAGGAACTCCGCCATGCGCGTCGCATTGCCCTTGCGGACCGGCGCCAGCGACAATGAGCAGTTGCCGATCACGACCGAGGTGGCGCCGTGGTCGCAGGAGAACGTGCAGAGCGGGTCCCAGGTGACCTGCGCGTCATAATGGCAATGATTGTCGATAAAGCCTGGGGCGATGACTTGGCCGCCGACATCGACGGTCTGGCCGGCGGCGCCCGAGAGCTTGCCGGTCTCGACGATCTTGCCGTCCTTGACCGCGACATCGCCCATGAAGGACGGCATCCCCGAGCCGTCGACGATCCGCCCGTTCTTGATCAAGACGTCATACGCCATCGTGTTCCCTCCTCACTGCATTGCCTTGCCTGCTACCGATTGTCGCAAACTATAGCACGCAGCGCCGACTGCGCGCCGTAATTGTGTGCGCAGGCGCCATGCGCCGTATCCGGCCAGGGGGACATGCCGGCGAGTTGCTAAAGCGATTGTTTACGATCCCGACGCAACCTGACCGATAACCTGCAGGACGGGGATCAGCGGATGGCAAGACGCTCGGGCCGAGAGCGGCGTGAGGCAGAGGGTTGCATCGCCTATTGGGATGGCAAGCGAGCCGAAGCCGGTACGGGCGCGGCGGTCACCACGTTCGCACGCGATCTTGCGGCGATGCGCACGCCGGAATGGTCGCACCGGTTCGTCATCGCCCTCGGCGCGACGGAGGAGGATGCCGCTCTCGTGCACTACGGTGCGAATTTCGGCCGCCTGTTTCAGATACCCCCGGAAAGCGAACCTCCGCTGGCAATCCGGCAGTGGCTGCCAAAGCCGCATCCGGATATTTTCCTCAGCGGTTGTCGCGACGCCATCGATCGCGGCGAACCAGTGCTCTTGCAACGAGTGATCGATCGCGAGGACGGGCAGCGCGAGATGTTTCGCTGCTGTTTCGTTCCGATCGCCGCCGGACAGGGGTCGGTCGTGCGCTTTGTCCTGGGCGCCTATAACAGCCGGCTCGTAGACCGAGCCGAATAGTAAGCGAGGCGCCGCCGCCGCCGGCATGCCGCCGGGGACGCGCTGTCCAACGACTTGCTGTTGAACGGGAGTGGCTGCTAGGCCTCGACGAGGCCGAGGCGGCGTTCGATGCGGTCGAGCCGAACGCCGACGCGGTCGACGCGAAAGGCGACACTGTCGTAATTGGTTTCCAAGATTGCGACGCGGCCGCGGATTTCGCGCAGATCGGTCTTCAACTCGCCGACATCGTTGCTGATCGCCCTTAGCCGGTCCTGCATTCCCAGGAGAAAGCGGCCGACCCGCTGCAGGTCGACATTCTCTGGGAGGTCCGACATTGCCAGCGCACTCTCTGTATCGTTCAAGCCCGATATTGCATCTGCGCAGTGGCATTGCGTGTCGCGCCACGCGGCGCTCGGCGCCAGGTCGCGCCGCTATTCCCGGTCACGGCGCTGGCGGTAATCGGGCGGCACCATGACGAGCAGGGCCTGTCGGGCGAGCGTCGCGCGAACCGGGGTTTGCGTCACCGGTTCGCCGTCGATCGAGACGTACTGCCGGGGATCGGTCTCGATGACGATGTCGGCCGCCCGAAAAATCGTCTGCACCGCACCTGCGGCCGCTCCCGAACCGGCCCGCAACCACAGTTTCAGCAGGTTCGCGCGGCTGCCGCTGACGACGCTGACGACGAGGTCGCGGCTTTCGACGTCGGCCGCCGGGGCGATCAGCACTCCGCCGTGATAGCCGCCATTGGCGATAAGGATCTGCAGCGCGTCGTCGAAGGCGGCGATCTGGCTGCCGTTGCGGCTCAGCGTGCAACGGAACGGCTGGTGCGAAAAGAGCTGCGCCGCGCCGACCAGCACAAAGGCGGCTCGGCCGACCGTGCGCTTCAGCATATTCGGCACGCGGCGCGCAACGAGCGCCGGGTAGCCGATCGCGGCGGAGTTGGCGAAACAATCGCCGTCGATCTTGCCGAGATCGACGTCGGCGATCTTGCCGCCGCCGGTCAACAGCTGCGCCGCGCCCTCCAGATTGAGCGGGATGCCGAGCGTGCGGGCGAAGCTGTTGGCCGTTCCCAGCGGCAACACGCCCAGCACCGCCGGCCGGTCGGCCAGCTGATCGACCACCGTGCTGATCGTGCCGTCGCCGCCGCCGACGACGATCAGCCGATGGCCTTGCGCCACGGCGTCGCGGACGATCTCCGGCAGGCGCTCGGGATTGCGGACCGGATAGGTCGCGTCGAGCCGCATGCCTTGGCGCACCAGCAGCGCCTTGGCGGCCCGGTAAAGCTGCCGCCCCCGCCGCGCCCGGGTGTTGACGACGAGCACCGCCCGGCGCTCGCGGCGGATCAACTCGTCGAGCGCCGCCTTGCGGTCGGGCACCGAAATGCCGGCGCGCGTCAGGCGCGGTATTTCGCGATCGCGGCCGCGTCGAATTCTAACCCCAGCCCGGGGGCGGTCGGCATCAGGAGATCGCCGCCCTGCGGCTCGGGCACCGCTTTCCATAACGGGAAGAGGCGCGGCATATATTCGACGGTGAGGCCGTTCGGCACGGCGCCGACGAGATGGACGTGGATCTCCGGCACGCCGTGGCTGACGACCGCCAGATTGAAGGCCTCGGCCATGCCGGCGATCTTCAGCCACGGAGTGATGCCGCCCGAGCGCACCTGGTCGATCATCACGATGTCGACCGACCGCGCCTCGACCATGTGGCGGAACGGCACGATCCCCCACAGATACTCGCCGCCGGCCACCGGTGTGCTGAGCGCATCGGCGACGCGCGCCAGCCCGGCGTAGTCGTCGCAGGCGGTGACGTCCTCGAGCCAGAACAGGCCGACCTCCGCATCCTCGACGCGGCGGCCGATGTCGATCGCCTGCTCGGGGCGCCAGCGCTGGTTGATGTCGCACATCAAATCCATATCGGGGCCGACCGCCTGGCGGATGAGGCGGGCCTGCTCGACCTCGCGGCCCGGCGAGGTGACCCCCGGCAGCCCCAATTGCATCTTCGCCTGGCGATAGCCCTTGTCGCGCAATCGCCCGGCCGCCGTCACCGCCTCGTCGAGCTTGAGGCCGCGGCGCAGCGCCCCCGAGGCGTAGGTGCGGATGCGGTCGCGGCCGCCGCCGAGCAGCTTCCACAACGGCAGGCCGAGCGCCTTGCCCTTCAAGTCCCACAGCGCGACGTCGATCGCCGACATCGCCATCGTCAGGATGCCGGCCGGGCCGGAGGAGCCGGCAGCCTCGCGCAGCTTCTTCGCGACCGCCTCGGGGCGCAGCGGGTCGTCCCCGACGATGAGGGCACCGAGCTCGTCGACCGCCTGCCGCAAGGTGCGCGTCAGCGCGCCGCCGAAATAGGTGACGCCGAGCCCTTCAATCCCGTCGTCGCTGCGCAGGCGGAGCCAGACGATTGGGTTCTTGCCATTCGGGTTCTCCGAGAAGCCGGCAAGCGGCTCGTCATTCGGCAACAGCACGATGCCCGTTTCAAGCGAGGCGATCTTCATGGCGGGTCCTCCGTTGGCTGCCGTGATCCTGCCAGTTTGCGCCAAGGTTGGCGATGCGCAGGTACCCCCACCCCCGCCCTCCCCGCCAGCGGGGGAGGGAGCTGGCCATGCATAAGGCGAAGGTTGCCGCCGATGGCGAAGGAACTCCCTCCCCCCGCTGGCGGGGGAGGGTTGGGGTGGGGGCAGGTTCAGGCGGCGGCAGCTGTTCCGTCTGACAATTCGACGCGGGCGTCCTCGCGGATCATCTGGGCGCCCTTTTCGCCGATCATGATTGTCGGCGCGTTGGTGTTGCCGGTGGTGACGCAGGGCATCACCGACGCGTCAATGACCCGCAACCCGGCGATGCCGTGGACGCGCAGCCGCGGGTCGACGACCGCCATCGCGTCGGTGCCCATCTTGCAGGTGCCGACCGGGTGGAAGACATTGGTGCCGGCGCTGCGGGCGAACTCGGCAAACTGCTGCTCGCTCGCGACCGCCGGCCCCGGCACCGTTTCCGCCACCGAATAGCGCGCGATCGCCGGCTGCGCGAAGATCCGCCTTGTGTGCTGGACGCCGGCGATCAGCACCCTGAGGTCGCTCGGCGCCGACAGGTAGTT
>JBLMXS010000011.1:0-15895 GCA_050257895.1 Thiohalocapsa sp. | reverse complement strand
GGGCCCGCGCCGCAAGCGTGGGAGGGTGAGGGGAAACTGCAAGCGCTCTGGAATCCGCCCCCTCACCCAACCCTATCCCCCGATGCCCCCGATGGGGGGAGGGCCTGTCGCATCGGACCAGGCCCCGCTCAGGCGTCGCGCCAGTTGGGCGGGCGCTTGGCGAGGAAGGCGTCGATGCCTTCGGCAGCGTCCTGCGCCAGCATGTTGCGGGTCATGATCTCGGCGGCGTAGCGGTAAGCCGCGTCCAGCCCGAGCTCGGCCTGGGTGTAGAACGCCTCCTTGCCGATCGCCACGGTCAGCGCCGACTTGCCGGCGATCTCGCAGGCCAGCGCCATCGTTGCCGCAGTCAGCTCGGCCGGCGGCACGACCCGGTTGACGAGGCCGAGCACCTTGGCGGCGTCGGCGTCTACGAGGGCGCCAGTCAGCAGCATCTCCATCGCTGCCTTGCGGCCGACCGCGCGGGTCAACGCCACCATCGGCGTCGAGCAGAACAGCCCGATATTGACGCCGGGTGTCGCGAAACGCGCGTCGGCGGCGGCGACCGCGAGATCACAGGTCGCCACCAGCTGGCAGCCGGCCGCGGTGGCGATGCCGTGCACTTCGGCGATCACCGGCTTCGGCAATCGCACGATCTGCTGCATCAGCGCGCTGCATTGCGCAAAAATGCATTCGTAGGCGGCGCGGCGGTTGTCGGCGCGCAATTCGCGCAAGTCATGGCCGGCGCAGAACGCCGGCCCGGCGCCGGCGACCACGACGACGCGACACGCCTTGTCGGCGGCGGCGCGCTCAAACGCCTGCTGCAATTCGGTCATCAGCGCCGTCGACAGCGCATTGCGCGCCGCCGGCCGATTGAGGACGAGGCGCAGCACGCCGTCCTTGAGGCTTTCCAGCAGGATGGGCTCTTTTTCTTGCGTCGCCATATCTGCCTCCGACTGTTCTGCGACCGCACTATATCAAACCCAACCGCTTGCGCGGGCTTGACGAGCCCGACCATGGAGGAGGTTCTCCGGGTATTACGATACCACAACCAAAAAGCGCTGTTTTTGCATGCCTTCTCCTTGACCGGTGCAGGCATTTCGCATAAACGGAGCGCCTTCCATCCGGGCTCCATGCGATGAAGACATTCTCCGCCAAGCCGTCCGACATCGACAAAAGATGGCTGCTGATCGACGCCGAGGGGCTGGTCCTCGGCCGGCTCGCCTCGCTGATCGCTATGCGGCTGCGCGGCAAGCACAAGCCGTCCTACACGCCGCACATGGATTGCGGCGACAATGTCGTCGTCATCAACGCCGAGAAGGTGCAGCTGACCGGCAACAAGGCGGCTGCCGACATCTTCTACTGGCACACCGGCTATCCGGGCGGCATCAAGGGCCGCAGCAAGGGCGCGATCCTAGGCGGCAAGCACCCCGAGCGGGTGATCGAGAAGGCGGTCGAGCGCATGGTGCCGCGCGGCCCGCTCGGGCGGCGGGTGATGCGCAATCTGCGGGTCTATGCCGGGCCGCAGCATCCGCACGAGGCGCAGCAGCCGACGCCGCTCGACATCGCTGCGATGAACCGCAAGAATTCGAGGGCCTGAGCCATGTCCGACGACACGCCTGACAAGAACGGCGAGGGCGAGGCGGGCGGCCAGCCGTCCGAGCCGCAAGCTCAAACCGAAGGCCGCGCCGAGGGACGCGACAGGCCCGGCGCGCAGCGCGGGCCGCAGACCTTCCAGGGCCTGGCGAACCTCAGGCAGGCGATGGCGGCGGCGCGCTCTACGCCGACGCCAGCGGCAACGGCAACGGCGACGCCGGTGCAGCTGGCGCCGACCGACGTCGAACCGATCCGCGACGAACTCGGCCGCTCCTACGCCACCGGCAAGCGCAAGAACGCCGTCGCCCGCGTGTGGATCAAGCCCGGCAACGGCAAGATCGAGGTCAACGGTCGCGACAGCCCGGTGTATTTCGCGCGGCCAGTGCTGCGCATGCTGCTCAACCAGCCGTTTGTGGTCACCGACCGGCTTGGCCAGTTCGACGTGTGGTGCACTGTGACCGGCGGCGGCCTGTCCGGACAGGCCGGCGCGGTGCGCCACGGCATCAGCCGGGCATTGACGTTCTACGAGCCCGGCCTGCGCCCGATCCTGAAGCATGGCGGCTTCCTGACCCGCGATAGCCGCGTCGTCGAGCGCAAGAAATACGGCAAGGCGAAAGCCCGCCGCAGCTTCCAGTTCTCCAAACGGTAACCGGCGCCGCCGCTGCCCAGGCGCAGCGCGGCCCGCCGCCGATCTCGCCCCGCGCCGGGATCACAGCCAATTCGTGGTGCGGCTGCCCGAGCGCCCGGCGCTGCGGCCCAACGGCGGGCGTCGCCGCCGCGCGCGCCGGTTGTGGCGACGCAGCCGCAGATTCACGATTGGTCAATCAATTGTCGGGAAAATGTCGGCGACTTGCTGCACAGAGTTTTCCCGATGCTGGCTCTTCTCCCTGATCCGTGGCACTCGATACTGCCCCCTCTGGCGCGTGACGAACAGGGCGTGACGGTGGTCACCACCGGCCTCGCGCTGACGATGCTGCTCGGCTTCGCCGGGCTGGCGGTCGATGTCTCGGCCTGGCAGAGCGCTAAGCGCAACATGCAGGGTGCGGCCGACCAGGCGGCCTATTCCGCCGCCATCGCGGCCAAGGCCGGCGGCAACGGCACGACCAACGCCAAGGCGATCACCGCGCAGATGGGCTATGTGGCCGGTCAGAACAACACGGTCGTGAGCGTCAACAACCCGCCGACCTCGGGTAGTTACACAACCAACAACAAGGCCTGGGAAGTCATCATCACCAAGCCGCAGCCGATGTGGTTCGCAAGCCTGTTCATGGCCTCGGCGCCGTCGGCGACGGCGCGCGCGGTAGCCATCCCCGGCATTCCCGGGCAGTACTGCCTGCTCGAGCTCGATCCGTCGTCGAGCGGCGCGATCTCGCTGCAGGGCAGCCCGCAGATCAATGCCCCCGCCTGCAACATCATGGCGAATTCGAGCAGCCCCTCGGCAGTGACGCTCGGCGGCAGCTCGAAGATCATCGCGCAGAACCTCGCCACTGTCGGCGACCCCGGCTACAGCACGACCGGCAACGCCAGCATCACCGCCACCCTCGCCCCGAAGGCGCAGGCGCTGAAGGACCCGTACTCGAAGGTCTCGGTTCCCGCCTCCTCGACCTGGGGGACCTGTCAGCCGGCGCCGGTCGTCGGCAACGGCCAGACCGTGACGATCACCGCCGGCTGCTACACCGGCAATCTGACCGTCCCCAACAGCGGCAAGCTGATCCTCGGCGCCGGCACCTACTACATCGACCGCGGCTCGATCTCGACCAATGGCGGCACGATCACCAGCCAGGGCGCCGGCGTCACGATCGTGCTGACCAGCGCCACCAAGAGCAGCTGGTCGACGATCAACCTCAGCGGCAACTCGAATATCGACCTGACGGCGCAGAGCAGCGGCACATTCTCCGGCCTCGTCGTCTATGCCGACCGCCGCATGCCGTTCAGCAGCACCGCCATGGCGCTGGGCGGCGGCTCGAACCAGAAATTTGCCGGCGACATGTATTTCCCGAGCACCGGCATCACCTTCGGCGGCAACGCGACGTCGACGACCTGCGCCCGGCTGATCGCCTACAGCATCACGCTGAGCGGCAATTCAACCTTCCAGAGCAGCTGCTCCGGCCTGGGCACGGCCGATCTGAGTGGCAGCCAGACCTATGTTGCCGAATAGCCGGGCCGAACAGGGGCGGTACAGGGTATGAAGCACATGCAGCATCGCGCCGGGTGGGGACTGTGGCGGCAGCTGTGGCGGTCGCAGGACGGCGTCAGCGCCGTCGAATTCGCAATGATCGGCGGCTCGTTAGCGCTGCTGCTGCTGGGGGTCCTCGATTTCGGCATCGGCTATTGGGAAAAGACGCAGCTGCAGGATGCCGCCCAGGCCGGCGCCGAATTTGCGACGCGCAGCGGCTACGACAGCACCAGCATCCAGTCCGCGGTGACCAACGCCACCAGCCTCTCCGGAGTGCAGGCGACCCCGGCCCCGAGCCAGTTCTGCGGCTGTCCCAATATCAGCACCGGCGTCAGTGCGGCGACCTGCGCCTCGACTTGCCCCTCCGACGGGACCATCGCCGGGACCTATGTGACGGTCAACGCCCAGGTCTCCTACCGGACGCTCTTCGCCTGGCCAGGGTTCTCCAACCCGATGACGCTCGCCTCGAGCGTCACGGTGCGTATAAACTGAGCCGATGGCGAGCTGGCGATCGGCGCACAGCGAGAGGATAGCGCGCCGCGACAGGCTGCCGCGGCGCGCCCTACGCACGTTACTTGCCTGCCGGCGCGGCGCCACCGCGGTCGAGATGGCGATGCTGTTCCCGGCCTTTCTGCTGATGCTGTTCGGCATCACCGAATTCGGGCGGGCATTGTGGACACAGGCGGCGCTGCAATATGCGGTGGGCACCGCCGCTCGCTGCGCCGCGATTACCCCGAGCAGCTGCCTCGACGTCCCGAGCTACGCCGCCACCCAGGCCTACGGGTTGTCGATTCCGTCCGGCGATTTCACGTATACTGCGAGCGCGAGCTGCGGCATCTCGGGTTATACGAGTGGCGCTCAGGTCTCCGTCGCCTATCCGTTCACGACCCTGGTGCCGCAGCTGATCCCGTTGTCGGTCACCCTCAGCGCGCAAGCCTGCCACCCGTGATGCTCGACTGCCATCCCGACAACGCGGCGGGCGCCGCAGCTTGCCTGTTGCCTCAGGCGCCAAGGCGGCGTTCCGTTGCCGTCTGACCTCGCCGCGACCGCCGACGCCGGGTTCGGCCTGCCGCTCGACGCGGCGGCGGCGCACAACATCGCCTTTGTCGGCTTCGACGGCGATGACGAGATCCGCTTTATCGGGTTTGACGACGAGGCGCTGTCGGCACCGCTGTCGGCGGGCGCTGCCGCCCTGCCGCACGGGCTCCCGCCGTCCCTCGCCGAGCGGCTGTGGCGGCTCGTCCGGAGCCGGATCCTCGATCTCTTCGCGCAGCTGCGCTTCCAGCTTATCGGCACGGAGCTGCACGCCCGGCGGACCCGCAACGCCCTCGTCATCCTGGGCGCCGTCGTGCTGAGCGTCGGCTGCGGCCTGGTGTTGCGCAATTGGCTGCCGGCACGTCAGGCGGCCTCCACCCTGGCGGCGCGCATCGCGCCGGTCGCGCCACCGCTGCCGCCGCGCGCGGTGTTGGTGGCCGACAAGGCGATATCGCGCGGCCAACTGCTGCATCCGGGTGACCTGCGATGGCAGCGATGGCCGGCCGACCGCATCAAGGAGGGGTATATCGAAGAGGGCGCGCGCGCGCTTCAGCAGCTCGTTGGCTACGCTGCATTGCAGCCGCTCGCGGCGGGCGATCCGGTGCTGGCGAGCGCCATTGTCGCCCCGGCCGACCGCGGCTTCCTCGCCGCCGCGCTGCCCCCCGGGATGCGCGCCGTCTCGATCGATATCCGCGAGGAGACGGCCGCCGCGGGCCTCATCATGCCGGGCGACGAGGTCGACGTCCTCCTGGCCCTGCCGGTCCAGGAGCGCATCGGCGATCAGGATGAGACGCACCGCGCCGTCGAGACGGTGCTGAGCAATGTCCCCGTGCTGGCGATCGATCAGCAGCTCGACGCGCCGCCCCAGCACGCGATCCTCGGCAGCACGGCGACGCTGGCGGTGACGCCGAAACAGGCCGAGATCATTACCCTTGCCGACGACATGGCGCAGGCGGCAGGCAATCTGCGCCTGACGCTGCATAGCCTGGTGCGCGACGATCACGCGCAGGCGGCCGCTGCCGCACCGGGCTCGCTCGTCGAGAGCGACATCAGCAAGCTGTTGCCGGCGCACACGCCGCGATCGCGGCCAACGGGAGGACTCACCATCGTCCGCCGCGGCCAGGCTTCGGCAGCCTCGGGGTCCTAGAAACGGGCGCCCTTCCGCCCACCGTCGGCGATTGCTAAGATGCCGCACGATTGACTTGCACGCGATTCCGCCGTTAACAAACCGTCAATCATACCGGCGGAGACTCTCGCGTCATTTCGGTGTCATGGGAGGGCACCTCCATGTCGCGCACGTTACAAGCATCTGCATGGCTGCCGCGGTTCGCGAAGCGCCTCGCGGCCGACCGGCGCGGGGTCAGCGCCATCATCACCGCGATCGCCTTGACGACGCTGGCCGGGTTCTGCGGCCTGGCGATCGACGTCGTCATGTGGGAGGTGAACCAGCGGACAATCCAGGGGGTCGTTGACCAGGCAGCACTGGCCGCCGCGACCGCCTACCGCAATGCCGGCGAGACGGGTGCGATGGGCGACAGCGCGACCGCGCAAAATGCCGCCTACGCTACCGCCATCCGCAACGGCTACACCGCCAGCCAGATAACCGTCGCGGCTTACAATGACAACGGCACCTGCACCAACGACGGCTGCCTCAAGGTGATGATCACGCAGCCGCAGCCGCAATATTTCACCCGCGTCTTCTTCGATGGCGGGGTGGCGGCGAGCGCCCACGCGGTCGGCACCTGCAGCGGTTGCGGCGCTGGCTCCTACAGCAGCCACAGCAACGGCGGCAACCCCTGCGTCATGGCGCTAAATCCGACCGGCAGCGGGGTGATCAGCGACACCGGCGGTGCGGTGTTGAGCCTCAACGCCTGCGACCTCTACAACAACTCGACCGACACCTCTGCGACGCAGCTCAGCAACAACGCCAGCGTGCAGGGCTGCTCGGCCACCGACGCGTGCGGCTCCCGGGCTTTTCTCGCCCAGCCGAACAACCCGGGCAACTTCGATGTTCCGGTGGTCACCGGCGCGGCGCCGGCCCCCGACCCGTACGGGAACTTGACGGCGCCCACGGTTGCGAGCTCCTGCTTGAAAAAGACCGATTTGACGGCATACTATGATTCAACAACTAGTACATACAATAACCTTCCATCCGGTACGTATTGTGCAACATTTTTTCAGAACCTGTCGCAAACCACCGTCAACTTCGCGAACGACGCGGTCATCGTGATCAGCGGCGGCCTCAGTATTAATAACAACAACACTATCAACGGCACCCACGTCTTCCTCTACGTCAACAGCAGCGGTTCGTCGTCAGAAGCTTCGAACGTCAACGCGGCCACCACGCTCAACATCTCGGCGCCAATTACCGGGCCCTACGCCGGGCTCGCGCTGTGGTTCGGCGGCACGTCGGGGGTGAGCTACAGCGGCCAAAACGGGTCCGGTTTCTCCGGCGCGATATACGCCCCGCAGGTCAACGTGAATTATGCCGGCGGCAACACCAGCTCCTCGACCTGCACGCGGCTGATCGCCAACAGCATCACGCTTTCCGGCGGCGCCACCGAAACATTCAACAACAGTGGCTGCCCGACCTTTGGCGGCTCGGTAACGGCGGCCTCCGGGGTCACCGGCTCGACCACCTATAACGGCGCGCCAATGCTGGTGCAGTGATGACGGGGCCGGCCAAGTCCAGCCTTCTGTCCCGCCTCGGGCATGACCGAGGCGGGGCCAGCGCCATCGAGTTCGCGCTGGTCGCGGCGTTTCTGATCCTGCCCTTGGTGCTCGGCGTCTACGATTTCGGCACCGCCCTCTATTACTGGCTGCAGGTCGGCAACGCCGCCCGTGCCGGGGCGCAATACGTCAACGTCAACGGCTACAGCTCGGGCTACACGACATCCGGCAAAACCTGCACCAGCGGCACGACCACCTTTGCCTGCGCGATCCAGACGGCGACCGGCCTCGGCAGCAACGTCACGGTGTCGGTCGGCGGCGCGTATTGCGGCTGCCAGAGCGGCTCCACCTATTACGCCAAGACGTTCTCGCCACCCTGCAACAGCTGCAGCGCCAACTACACCAGCAATTGCTGCCCCGCCGGCCAGACACCGCTGACGATGGCGCAGGTCAACGCGACCTACAGCTACAAGCCGATCTTCAGCTATTTCGGCTTCGGTCCGTCGAACGGCATCCCGCTTTCGGCGCAGGCGACCGCGGTGATCTATTGAGGGCTGGGATGACGCTTCGCCACCACTCTATTCCGCATCATCTGTCCTTGGGCCTGATGCGTGCCGGGGGGCTGCTGCGCCGCCTCTGGCGCGCGTGCGATGGCGTCGAGACAATCGAATTCGCGCTGGCGGCGGTCCCGCTGCTGACGTTCCTGCTGGGGGTCGTGGAGTTCTCGCGCCTCTACTGGACACAGTCGGAGCTGCAATACGCCGCCGAAGCGGCTGCCCGCTGCATCACCACCAACTGCTGCGGCGGCTCGCCGGCGGCGTGCGCCAACAGCTCGGGCAATGCCGGCGTCAAGGCCTATGCCGCAAAGCAGGTCTACGGCATCTCGGTGTCGACCAACGATTTGCAAAACTTCCAGGTCAGCGCCGCCGCGTGCGGCAACCAGGTGACCTTCACCTATACCTTCCACTTCGTCGTTGGCCCGCTGATTCCCAATTCCGACTTGTCGCTGACCTCGACGGCCTGCAACCAGGCCTGAACGTGGCGCTCTGCGCCCGCAGCCGGGGCCGCCGTTAGGCCGGCTCAGCGCCGCTGCGGCGGCGGTCTTGCCTCCCGGCGCGGCGCCGTTGTCTATTCCGCAGGGGAACCCCGAAGCGGGGTTGCAGGGGGGACATGCGGGACATTCAGCGCCTCGCCCTGTGGGCGTGCCTGTTGCCGTTGCTGGTGATCGCGGCGATCGGCATCCGCGATCTGAGCGCCGCCTTCTTCGACCGGCGCAACCTTGCCGACGCAGCCTTCGAGGGGACGAAGTACGGCCGCGCCTACGGCTATGACCCCACCAAGATCACCGAGGCTGCGCGCGCGGGGACGACGCTGCCCAATGTCACGGTCAGCCCGCTGCGCCCCTGCGGCTGCACAACGAGCGAGGGGATCGTGCTGGCGCAGTGCGACGCTGCCTGTCCGGGCGGCGGCTGGTCGCAGCCCTATATCGTCGTCGTCGCGTCGATTTGTTTTCGGCCGCTCGTCAATTGGCCCGGGCTTCCCTATTGCCACAGCGGCGACAGCCAATGCGCCGCCGCCGGCTGCACCTCTCGCCAGCTCCTGCTCAGCGGCCAGTCCATCGAGCCGCAATAGGCTCCGGCGCCTCAGCGCAGCCGCTGTTCCAGCTGGTAGAGGAGCATCGGGTTGAGCCGGAAGTGGTCGCGCAAGGCGGCGCGGTCGAGCGCCAGCAATGCCGCGCGCTCGTCGGCGGCGAGCGGGAACCAGGCCGCGAAGGCCTCGCCGTCGCGCGCGAAGCTGGCGCGCGCCTCGCCGTCGCCGACCAGCGCGAAAATCGCCGCCGCTAGCGCGCTGCGCTCGGGCGCCGTCGCGGGATAATGCGCCGCCGCCGCCTCGCGCGGCCTGAGATCCGTCCAGCCGACGACGGCGTAGATGTGATGCCACGACGGCTCGAACAGCGCCTGCGTCGGCGGCCGATCGCCGATCGCACCGGCGAGGATCTGCAAGGCGCGGCATTCGACATTGCCGGTGCGGTCGAGCGCGGCTGCGTCGAGGCTCAAGAGATACCGCAGATTGCCGGCCTCTAGGTGCTCGAAGATGACCTTGTCGGTCGCGATGTCCGGGTGCGGGTAGAGCGGCGTGCCGGGATAATGCGACAGGCCGCCGCTCGCCAGCACGACCGCGCGCCGGCCGAGAAGCTGCAACGCCTGCGCCAGCGCTCGGCCGAAGGCGAAGCAGCGCTCCGGGCTTGGCTGCGGCGGCACGTAGGCGTTGACGAAGAGCGGCAGGA
This sequence comes from Thiohalocapsa sp., assembly GCA_050257895.1. Lineage (GTDB taxonomy): Bacteria > Pseudomonadota > Alphaproteobacteria > ATCC43930 > CGMCC-115725 > DATARH01. The sequence continues at coordinate 6,155 of JBLMXS010000011.1, read as the reverse complement.
ACGGCGTCTCGCGCTGGTAACCGCAGAACTCGAGCGGGATCGTGAAGGCGGTGCCGAGCGCAGCGTCGAGCGTGAATGCCGGGTCGAACCCGGCGTCGAGCAGCTCCTGCAAGAGGGCATAGCCAGCGGCGCCGTCGATCGGCCAGGAACCGGCGTGCCCGCCGCTGCCCTCGGCACGGGCGCCGCAATGCAGCATGAACGCCGGCACGCAGCGCACAACGAAATCGTCGCAATGCGCGTTCGAGATGACGATCAGGAGATCGGGGTCGAGCGCGCGGAATTCCTCGCCCAATTGCCGCATCGCCGCATTGACGCGCGCCACCTGCGCCTTGTCCTCGGTTTCCGGCAAGGTCAGGAATTGCGGCGCATGCGGCACGATCGCGGCGCCGACGATGCCGCCGACAATGCCGGAGTGCTGCGGGCTCGGTGTCCTCATTGCTGATCTCCCAATGTATGTCGCCAGCCTAGCCGCCGCGGGCGCGACCGCAAGCCCGTTGGCCGACACCGTGCAGACCCGCTATGGTAGTCAATTCGTCTGCCGCCCTGTTGGAGGCTCCATGCCGGTTATCCCCGAGGTGCTCGCCTATGTCGACGAGCTGACAGCCATCCGCCGCGACATCCACGCCCATCCCGAACTCGGCTTTACCGAGGAGCGCACGGGCGACCTTGTCGCCGCCAAGCTCGCGGAATGGGGCTGCGAGGTGCATCGCGGGCTCGCCACCACCGGCGTCGTCGGGACGCTGCGGCGCGGCAACTCGCTGCGTGCGATCGGACTCAGAGCCGACATGGACTGCCTGCCGATGCAGGAGCTGAACCAGTTCGCACACCGCTCGCAGCACGAGGGCCTGATGCACGGCTGCGGCCATGACGGGCACACGACGATGCTGCTCGGCGCCGCGCGCTATCTCGCCGCGACGCGCAATTTCGAGGGCACCGTGCATTTCATCTTCCAGCCCGGCGAGGAAGGCTATGGCGGCGGCCGCGTCATGGTCGAGGAGGGGCTGTTCGAGAAATTCCCGTGCGACGCGGTCTTTGCGATGCACAACAAACCCGGCATCCCGATCGGCAACATGGCGGTGCGCACGGGGCCGATGCTGGCCGCCTCCGAGCGCTTCGACATCCATGTGCGCGCCAAGGGCGGCCACGCTGCCCACCCGCATCTCGGCACCGACCCGTTCGTGGTCGGCGCGCAAATCATTCTGGCGTTGCAGACGATCCCGTCGCGCAATGTCGATCCGGTCGACTCGGCGGTGATCAGCGTCGGCTTTATGAAGGGCGGCTCGGCCTACAACGTCATCCCGGACGAATTGCACATCGGCGGCACGGTGCGCAGCTTCCGGCCGCAGGTGCGCGACCTCCTGGAACGGCGGATCGGCGAGGTGGCGCAGGGCGCCGCTGCGTTGCACGGCGCGACAGCCGAATTGAGCTATCGGCGCGGCTACCCGCCCACGATCAACCATGCCACCGAGGCCGAGTTCGCCGCCGATGTCGCGGCCGAGATCTGCGGCAACGACCATGTCGACCGTAACGTCGCGCCCTCGCTCGGCGGCGAGGATTTCTCCTACATGCTGCAGGCGCGGCCCGGCGCGATGCTGTGGATCGGCAACGGCCCCGGCGAGGGCGGCTGCCTGCTGCACAACGCCCGCTACGACTTCAACGACAGCGCCTTGCCGATCGGCGCCAGCTTCTTCGCGCGGCTGGCCGAGCGCTTCCTGGCGCCACAAGTCTAGTCAAACCCATCATCGTCACAGCTGTACCTGACTCCCCCTCACCCTGCCCTCGCCCCGCGAAAGCGGGGAGAGGGACAGGGTGAGGGGCACCCGGATCCAGAGGAGAACCCAGCTCGATGCGCGTTCATGTCGTCAATTTTCTGCGGCCCGACCCGGGCTTCACCGGCCGCACCCTCGATCATTTGGCCGGTCTCGCCCGCCAGGTCGAGGAGCGCGGCTTTGCCGGGCTGTGGCTGACCGATTCGTTCGGTCGCGGCCGCCCGACCCTCGACCCGATCGTCGGGATGAGTGTCGTCGCGGCGGTGACCAGCCGCATCGAGATCGGCACCTGCGTGCTGCAGGTGCCGGTGCGCCACCCGGTCGAGCTGGCGCACCGCATCGAGTCGCTGCATGCGCTGACCGGGCCGCGCCTGCAGCTTGGCGTCGGCTCCGGCTCCACCAAGGCCGATTTCGACCTCGTCGGGCTCGATTACGAAGAGCGCTTCAAGCTGCTGATGAGCGGCCTCGACACGATGAAGAAGGCGTGGCGCGGCGACGAATTGCCAGGAGGCAGGCTGACGCCGTGGCCCGGCACCGAAGGCGGCCCGGCCGTGCTGCTCGGCGCCTGGCGCAACAAGCGCTGGATCGTCTATGCCGCCGAGCAATGCGCCGGCTGGATCGCCTCCGGCCTCTACCCGAAGCCGGAAGAGCTCGAGGCCGGCATCAAGTTCTACCGCGACGCCGGCGGCAAGCGGGCCGTGTTGTCGAACGTCATCATCGCGCTCGACCCCGCCTCCGAGGCGGCGGCGCGGGCGCAGAGCGCCACCGTGACATTGACCGGTGGCGAGACGGCGGCGCGCGAGAAACTGCGCTGGATCCGCGATGTCGGGTTCGACGACGTCTTGTGCATGGCCACGCTCGACGCGCTCGACGATCTCTCGCGGCTGCGCGACGCGGCGGGGTAAGACCCGGAGCCCCGCCGGCTGTTATTGACGGCCGGGGAGCGGCGGCTTACCTACGCGACATGGCCCTGTTACCGATCATCACCGCTCCCGATCCGCGCCTCAAGATCAAGGCGAAGCCGGTCGCCGCCGTCGACGACAAGGTGCGCCGGCTGATGGACGACATGCTGGAGACGATGTACCACGCGATCGGGATCGGGCTCGCGGCGCCGCAGGTGGGCGCCGCAGCGCGCGTGCTGGTTGTCGACGTAGCGCGCGAGGGCGAGAAGCCGCAGCCGCTACGCATCGCCAACCCTGAGATCCTGTGGCAATCCGAGGAACTGATGACGGCGAACGAGGGCTGCCTGTCATTGCCCGAGCATTACGCCGACGTCGAACGGCCCGCCAGGGTCCGCCTGCGCTATCTCGACCACGAGAACGAGATCCGCGAGCTGGAGGCAACGGGGCTGCTCGCGACCTGCGTGCAGCACGAGATCGACCATCTCGACGGGCTCCTCTTTGTCGACCACATCTCGTCGCTGAAGCGCGGCATGATCCTCAGAAAGCTGGCGAAGACAAAGCGCAGCAAGGCCCTCGCCGCAGCGCAGTGATGGATGCCCTTCAACCCCCACCCCAACCCTCCCCCGCCTGCGGGGGAAGGAGAGTTGCGGCCGTGTTCGCGTAAGCCCCTCCCCTGCTTGCGGGGGGAGGGAGGGGCCCGGCCCGCAGGCCCGGGAGGGTGGAGGCAATCCCGGCGGCACAATCGATGACCCATGATCTCGACCTGATCTTCATGGGGACGCCGGAATTTGCGGCGACGATCCTCGATGCGCTGATCGCGGCCGGGCATCGCATCGCTGCTGTCTACACGCAGCCGCCGCGGCCGGCGGGGCGCGGCCACCGGCTGCTTGCCTCGCCGGTGCAGACTTTAGCCGAGCGGCCTGGCCTGACCGTGCGCACGCCGGCGACCTTGCGCGATCCGGCGGCGCAGGCGGAATTGGCGGCAACGCCGGCCGACGCGGCGGTGGTCGCCGCCTACGGGCTGATCCTGCCGGCGCCGGTGCTGGCGGCGCCGCGGCTCGGCTGCCTCAATGTGCACGCCTCGCTGCTGCCGCGCTGGCGCGGGGCGGCGCCGATCCAGCGCGCGATCCTCGCCGGCGACGGCGAGACCGGCGTCACGATCATGCAGATGGATGAGGGGCTCGACACCGGGCCGATCCTGCTGCAGCAGCGCCTGCCGATCGAGCCGCGGTCGACGGCCGGCGACTTGACCCAGCGGCTCGCGGCGCTGGGGGCGCGGCTGATGCTGCAGGCGCTCGACGGCGTCGCCGGCGGCACGCTCACGGCGCGGCCGCAGCCCGAACCGGGGGTGACCTATGCCGCGAAATTGCGGCGCGACGCGGCGCGGCTCGACTGGCGCCAACCGGCGGTCGCGCTGGAGCGGCAGGTGCGCGCCTTCGATCCGTGGCCCGGCGCGTTTTTCGAGGCGCGCGGCGAGCGCATCCGCGTGCTGGCGGCGGAGGTCGAGCCGCACGTCGACGGCGCCCCGACGCCGGGAGCGGTGCTCGACCAGCGGCTGACGATCGCCTGCGGCAAGGGCGGCTTGCGGCCGCTGCTGCTGCAGCGCGCCGGCCGCGCGTCGCTGGAGACGGCGGCGTTCCTGCGCGGCTTCGCGCTGCCCGCTGGCACCCTGCTCTCATGCCCCGCTACAAGCTGACGATCGAATATTGCGGGGCCGGCCTGGTCGGCTGGCAGCGCCAGAAGAGCGACCTTTCGGTGCAGCAGGCGCTGGAGACCGCGATCGGCAAATATTGCGGCGCCGAAATCACTGTCTTCGGCGCCGGCCGGACCGATGCCGGCGTGCACGCGCTGGCGCAGGTCGCGCATGTCGACCTGCCGCGCGCCGCCGAGCCGGAGGTGATCCGCAGCGCGGTCAACGCCCATTTGCGGCCACACTCGATCAGCGTCTTGCAGGCGGAGCCTGTGCCGGGCGATTTCGACGCGCGGCGCTCGGCAATCGGCCGGGATTACCTCTACCGCATTCTCAACCGACGGGCGCCGCCGGCATTGGAGCGCGGCCGGGTGTGGCATGTCGCGCCGCCGCTCGACCTCGCCGCGATGCAGGAAGGCGCCCGCCATCTCGTCGGTCACCATGATTTCTCGACGTTCCGCGACTCGCTGTGCCAGGCGAGATCGCCGGTCAAGACGCTCGACGCGCTCGATCTGCGCCCGGTCGGCGAGGAGATCCACATAACGGCGCAGGCGCGCTCGTTCCTGCACCACCAGGTGCGCAACATGGTCGGCACGCTGAAGCTGGTCGGGCTCGGAAGCTGGCAACCCGAGGACGTCGCCCGGGCGCTGGCCGTTCGCGACCGCCGCGCCGGGGGGCCGACCGCGCCTGCCGAAGGTCTCGCCCTGGTCGCCGTTCGGTACGATCGCTGAACAGCCCTCTACCCATTGCGGGAGAGGGAGGGGCCTACGCCGCAGGCGTGGGTGGGTGAGGACGAAACCGGAGGTACTCTGGAAGCGCCCCCTCACCCAACCCTCTCCCTCGGTGGGGGCGAGGGGGAGCCACATTCAGCGGCTGCCGGCCGCTATTGCCTGCCGGCGTAGATGCCGGAGGCGAGGTAGGTCGGCCCGGCCGTCGTCTGGACCGCAAAGCTGCCGCCGGTCTCGGCCGCCTTCGGGCCATAGAAGCTGCCGTTGACCGCACCCTTGAAGCCGGCCGCATTGAAGGTGGCGGCATAGGTGGCGCCGCTCAACGGGACCTTGCCGGTGGTGCTGAACGTGCGGCCGTCGAAATTGCTGATCGTCAGCGTGGCGTTCTGCGTGCCGAAATTATAGCTGCCGTTGAAGCCGCCGGCGGCGATGTAGCTCGCGCCGTTGTTGAACACCGAGCCGATGGCGTGCCCGGTATAGGTCCCGACCGCCGACTGGCTGGCCAGTGTGTTGAGATCGCCGATCGGCGTCGGGACGCCGGCGACCCAGGTGTTGATGTGGCTGCGGTCGATGCGCGAGATCGTCGTGTCGGTCGCATTCCCGGTCAACAGATCGCCGCCCCAGTAACCCCATTTCAGATATTGGCAATCGCAGTAGGAGGCGCCGGTCGGCAACAGCGAGGTCGGCGGCGGCGCAAGCGCCGAACTGGTCAGATAGAGCTTGCCGGCCTGGGTCTCGTCGCCATTGACGACGAGGTTCTTGCCGTTGATCTGCTGCGGATTGACCTGGCTCTCGAGCGCCGCAAAGTTGTTGTCGTCGACGAAGGCTTGGCGGCCGGCGTCGGCGCCGGTCAACCCGCCATACTGCATCGTCAGCGTGTTGACGCCGCCCGAGGACGATTGCGAAGTGCCGGCGAGCCTCGCCGAGACGCGGTTGTTGGCGGCATCGGTGTTGATCGTCGCGCCGCCGGTGGCGATGTACGGGCTCGACTGCGCGTCGGTATACATCAACCCGCCGAAATTGCCCGACAGCGTCTGCGTCGTGCGGTTGGTTCCGACAGTGGTGG
>JBLMXS010000010.1:0-5973 GCA_050257895.1 Thiohalocapsa sp. | reverse complement strand
GGTCCGCGAGCCGGGTGGCGCGGTGCGATGATCGTCAGGAGGCCGGGATGCGCCGCGGCGATGATCGCGTGCGCGGCGGCTGCGATTTCCTCTTCACCGGCATGCGTGCTGGCGGCGAGCCACAGCTTGCGGCCGGCGACCTGCGCTCGAAGCATGGCGAGCGCGGCCTCGTCGGCGGCGAGCGGCGGCGCCGCCGCCTTGAGGTCGCCGACGCTGGCGACGGTGGTCGCGCCGAGCCGGCGGAAACGCTCGGCCTGCGCCTCGTCCTGCGCCAGGCACAGCGCAAAGGCCCGCAATAGCGGGCCGGCCAGCCCCGGCAACATTGCCCAGCGCGCCGCCGAGCGCGCCGACAGGCGGGCGTTCACCAGGAGCATCGGCACGCCGCGCGCGTGCGTTGCCAGCACCAGGTTGGGCCACAGCTCGGATTCGACCCACAGCGCCAGGTCCGGCCGCCAATGGTCAAGGAACCGCCCCACCGCCTGCGGCAGGTCGATCGGCACGAACTGGTGGCAGGTGCGCGGCGGCAGGCGGTCTGCGAGCAGGCGGGCGGCGGCGACCGTGCCGGTCGTCATCAGCACCGCGACCGGCGGCCGCGTTGCGACGATCCGCTCGACCAGGGCCAGCACCGAGCTGGCTTCGCCGACGCTGGCGGCGTGTAGCCAGAAGAGTGGCCCCGCCGGCCGCGGTAGCGAGGCGACGCCGAGACGCTCGCCGAGATGCGCCCGATCCTCCTTGCCGCGGCGGCAGCGCAGTTCGAGCCCATAGCGCACGAGCGGCGTCGCGGCGGCGGTCAGCCCGCGGTAGAGAGCGGCCCAGAGCATTGCCGCAGCAGCCTCAGGCCCGGCCGCGGCGAGGCCCGAGGCGGCCCCGAGCCCCATCTTCGGTGAGCGCCGCACCGCTTGTCGCAGTCGCGAGCGGATGGTGGCCGACGCGGCGATCGGCCTCGCGGGCCAGCTCGTTCATGCGCGCTTCGACCAGCCGGCGGGTCTCCTCGATGCCGTCGGCGTCGAGCTCGCGCGCCACCTCGATCGGTTCGCCCCACAGGAAGAGGCCATGGCCGAACGGCAGCGCCAGCTGGAAACGGTCCCAGCTCGCCAGCACGCGGCGACGGCTGGTGGCGACGGCGATCGGCACGATCGGCACGTCGGCGAGGCGGGCGAGATTGACGATGCCGCTCGAGGCGCACATCGCGGGGCCATGCGGGCCGTCCGGCGTGATCCCGACGCACTCCCCGGCGGCGAGCCGCTTCAGCATCGCGCGCATTGCCGCCGCGCCGCCGCGCCGGCTTGACCCGGCGATCGACTCGATACCGAAATGGCGCACCGCCTCGGCGATGATGCGGCCGTCGCGATGCGCCGAGATCAGCATGTGCATCGGCGCCAGGCGCTGCCATGCCATCGGGATCATCAAGAGGTGCCCGTGCCAGAAGGCGAGGATGAAGCTCTTTCCCTGCCGCCGCAGCCGCCATGGAGCCTCGCCACCGGCCACCGTCCAGCGGTTCGTCGCATAGACGAGCCGGATATAGAGCTGGACAAGCCGGCACAGCGGGCGGCGCAGGCTGGCGCTGCGCAGCAGATGGCGGCGCCACGCGCGCAGCGTTTTCATCGGCCGGCCGCCGCGGCGTCGGCCGGCGCAAGCTCGCGCTCGGCGGCGAACTGCGTCTCGTAGAGCCGCCGGTAGAGGCCGTTGCGGGCCAGGAGCTGGGCGTGCCGGCCGGTCTCGACGATGCGTCCGCCGTCCATGACGCAGATCAGGTCGGCGCCGATGATCGTCGACAGGCGATGCGCGATAACCACCGTCGTGCGGCCGGCCATCAGCGTGCGCAAGGCGCGCTGCACCTGCCGCTCGGACTCGCTGTCGAGCGCCGAGGTTGCCTCGTCGAGCAGCAGGATCGGCGCATCCTTCAGCATCGCGCGGGCAATCGCGAGACGCTGGCGCTGCCCGCCCGACAGGCGGATGCCGTGCTCGCCGACCAGCGTGTCGTAGCCCTGCGGCAGCGCGCGGATGAAGCCGTCGGCGGCAGCAGCAGCGGCCGCGGCCTCAATCTGTGCGTCGCTGGCGCCGAACCGCCCGTAGGCGATGTTGGCGCGCACCGTGTCGTCGAACAGCGCCACCTCCTGCGACACCAGCCCGATCGAGGCGCGCAATGAGGCGAGCGTCACGCCGGCGATGTCCTGGCCGTCGATCGCGATGCCGCCGGCGTCGACATCATAGAAGCGTGGGATCAGGTTGAGCACGGTCGACTTGCCGGCGCCCGATGGACCGACCAGCGCCACCGTGCTGCCGGCCGGGACGGTGAACGAGATGCCGTCGACGGCGACGGCGCCGGGATGGTAGCCGAAGCGCACCGCGGCGAAGCGCACCTCGCCGCCGGTGACGCGCAGGGGCTGCGCGCCCGGCCGGTCGCGGATCGTCGGCTCGATATCGAGCACCTCGAAGATGCGCTGCGCCGCCGCCAGCCCTTCCTGCAGGGTGGCGTTGAGGACCGCCAGGCTCTTCACCGGCTGGTAGGCGAACAATAGCGCCGCGATGAACGAGAAAAAGGCCCCCGGCGTCCGCGTGCCGGCGATCACCTGGTGGCCGCCGTAGAGGATCACCGCGGCGATCGCGGCGCCGCCCAGCGCCTCCATCATCGGCGCGGCGCGGGCGCGGGTGCGCACGGCGCGGTCGACCAGCGCGTAGACCCGCTCGAACAATCCACCGACGCGAGCTTCCTCGTAGCCCTCCATGCCGTACGCCTTGACGTGGCGGATGCCCTGGAAGGTCTGGTTGAGGAGGCTCGTCACCTGGCCCATCTCGACCTGGGTGTTGACCGTCACCCGCCGCATCCGCCGGCCGATCCGGGCGATCGGCCGGATCGCCAGCGGAAAGCCGACAAACGCGAAGAGCGCCAGGAGCCAGTCCTGGTAGAACATGACGCCGACCAGAAAGACCACCGTCAGCGCGTCCTTGCCGACCGCGACGAGGACGTTGGCGGCGGCGCTGCGCAACGCCCATACGTCGTTGATGAACCGCGACAGGAGGACGCCGCTCGGGTGGGCGTTGAAATAGGCGAGGTCGGCATGGATCAGCCGCCGGTACAACGCATTCTGAACATCGGTGATGACGCGCTGGCCGACCCGCGTCATCAGCACCGCCTGCAGATAGTCGGCGACCCCCTTGGCCAGTGCCAGCACCAGCGCCGCCGCCGCCAGCAGCCATAACAGCGAGGAATCGCGCGCGATGAAGACGCGGTCGAGCACCGGCTCCATCAGCCAGGCGCGCAAGGCGGTGCTGCCGGCGGCGATCGCCATGCACGCAAAAGCCAGCGCGATGCGCGACTTGTGGCGCCAGATGAAATCGCGCACCAGCCGGCGGACCAGTACCGACGTCGGTACCGCTGGTTGCGCCATCCGCAGGTCGTCGTGAATCAACTCCCCCGCCGCCAGTGTTAGAGGCGGGGACGCCCCTTGGCAAGGCCGCCGGCTATCGCGGCACGACAGGCGGTGATGAGGCACGCATCGGTGACGCGCGCTGCCACTATTTCGCTGCGCTCAGGTGCAGTTCGCCCTCCACCGGGATTTCGAACAGATCGCCGCGCAGCAGGCGTGTCGAGAAAAACAGGACTTCAACATTCTCGATCGCACCAGTTTCGGGATTGAGGCGTGCAATGACCTCATCGCCCAACTCCTCCGACTCCTGTTCGGGGTAGGGCATGCACTTATCGATATGAAGGATGTCGGCTTCGCGATCATACTTGAAGCTCAGCTTCGCTGCCATTCGATGTCTCCGCTGACAAGCAGCCGCGCCATAATTTCCCGGAATCATTGATCCGCGGAACGTTCAGGACCGCCGGCCTCTGGCCGGCATGCCGGCGGGACGCCGGCGATCGAAGGATATGCCCGGCGACTCACGCTCCGGCGAGACTGGGTACTAGCCTAGCTTTGCTAAACCCCAAGCGGCAATAGCCACACCAACTATCCATGCAACCGCAGACGTGCTGGCGGCGATAACAGCGGTCCAGTTCCATCTTCGTGCGGCTTTAAGGTATCGTGTGGAATTATCTGTGCCCTTCACAAAAGGATGTTCGTAGATATGGCTCTCATGCCGGTACGCAGCCGCGTAGTAGCTATTGCAAATATATGCGCTCCCTGCTGTGACCATCGCGCAAAGGACACCGACTGCAAATGCACCAAAACTCCCAATCGCCGCACTCAATAGTCTGCTGAAGATGTCTTTCTCTTTGATGGGCGCGGCCAGGAAGGTCAAAACCGCTATTCCGGTGGCTCCGTTAATCGCTAACGTAACTTTCATAGCTTCGGTCGCGTCTCGCGTGGAAACTTCCATCGCCTTTAGACGAAGCTCATTCGAAAAATCATGAGCACGCTCCGCTGCACGAATGATCAGCTCTTGCTGCGCTCGATTGTGCTCGTATTCCGCCTTTAAGGCTTCCCTCACTTGATCATCCGTTATGTGCGGGGTGCGATATCGCCCGCCGAGAAATGGCCCGTTCTGCATGTTGATCGGAATGTCGCTCGGTGAAATAGCGTTGCCACTCGTCGCTTAACTCGATCTCGCCAGTAAGATTGGGGCATGGAAAGCGAGACACGGAAAGATTCATGCGCCGGCGACGGTCAGGTCGTCGATGCGCAGGGTCGGGGCGTCGGCGCCAGTCTTGAATTCGAGGTCGTTGGCGGCGGCGAGCTGGGCGAACATGGCGTTCAGGTTGCCGGCGACGGTCATCTCGCTGACCGGGAAGGCGAGCTGGCCGTTCTCGATCCAGAAGCCGGCGGCGCCGCGGCTGTAGTCGCCGGTGATGCCGTTGACCCCCATCCCCATCAGCTCGGTGACGTAGAAGCCGCTCTTGATGTCGGCCATCAGCTCGGCTGGGCTTAGCGTGCCCGGCTCGAGCCAGAGGTTGGTGGCGGCCGGGCCCGGTGGCGAGGCGGTCCCGCGGGCGGCATGGCCGGTCGATTTCATGCCCAGTTGGCGCGCCGAGCGCAAATCCAACAGCCAAGTCGTCAGCATCCCTTTGTCGATCAGCGCCCGCCGTTGGTTCGGCAGCCCCTCGGCGTCGAACGGCTTCGAGCGGTGGCCGCGCTGGCGGTGCGGGTCCTCGGTGATCGTGATCGCCTCCGGGAAGATGCGCTTGCCGAGCTTGTCCTTCAAAAAACTGGTGCCGCGGGCGATCGACGGGCCAGCGATGGCGCCCAAGAGGTGCGACAGAAAGCTGCGCGCGACGCGTGGGTCGAACACCACCGGACAGCGGCAGGTCGCCATCTTGCGGGCGCCGAGCCGATTGACCGTGCGCTCGCCGGCGCTCTTGCCGACCTCGGCGGGGTCGCGCAGATCGGCGGCGTAGACGGCGCTGGCGAAATCGTAGTCGCGCTCCATCTGCATGCCGGAGCCGCCGATCACCGCGACGCTGACGCCGCAATGCGACCCGGCATAGCCGCCGGCAAAGCCGTTCGAGGCGACGAGCGCGATGCGTGAGCGGCCCCAGCCGGCTTCGGCGCCCTCGGAATTGGTGACGCCGCTGACCGCCATTGCCGCCTCTTCGGCGGCGCGCGCGCGCTCGATCAGGTCCTCGGCCGACGGTTCGGCCGGGTCGAGCATGTCGAGCTGCGGCCATTGATGTGTGATCTCGGCGGGGTCGGCGATGCCGCAGTAGGGGTCCTCGGGCACGGCGCGCGCCATCGCGACGGTGCGCTCGACCAGTTCCGCCAGCATCTTGGGCGAGCGGTCGCTTGACGACACGATCGCCTGCTGCCTGCCGACCAGCACGCGCAAGCCGAGGTCCTGGTTCTCCGAGCGCTCCAGTTTCTCGGTCTTGCCGAGGCGGCGGGCGTGCGACAGCGAGATGCCCTCGAACATGACGGCGTCGGCCGCATCGGCGCCGGCCTTCCTGGCGCGCGCCACGAGATCCTGCAGCAGGTCGATATCGTTGGCGGTGGCGTTGCTGACGTCGTTCATTCTTCTTCCTCAAAGAAATTC
>JBLMXS010000009.1:0-4581 GCA_050257895.1 Thiohalocapsa sp. | reverse complement strand
AGGAGGTCGCGGAACGCCTCGTCGGCGAGCTCCTGGAAATCCTGCATGCGGTCGCGCGCCAGCAAATCCAGCGCCTGCCAGGTCTCGTCGTCGATCTGCACCCGCTTGCCCGGCATCAGCGCGCAACCGTGCGTTCGTGGCGGGCGTGTAGAAACTGCGCCAATTGCTCGCGCAGGCTTTCGTCGCGCTCGGTCTTGTGGCCGAGGCGAACGGCGCGCTCGAACAGCTGCTGCTGGAATTCCTGCGGAAGCTCGCTCCACAGCTCGATGGCGGCTTCGCCCAGGACTTGCGCAAACCGCTGCGGACTCTCGTTGTCGGCCATACAGCCCTCCATGGGGATGACGGCGCACGTCCAGGGTCGCACCGCGGGTTCCAGCCTAGCGCTTCGGCGCTACCCGCGCGACCCCGCGCGCGCCTTGGCGATTTGGCCGGGATCGCCGGCCGGCGGGCCGCGCATGACTTCGGCGGTTACTCGCAGGTGTGATACATCGCCGCAAGCTCGCGGCCGGTGAGATACATCATGCGCGGGGAAAGTCCGCCGCGCCGGGCGATCCAGCTGCGGACCCGCTCGGGGTAGATGTGCATGAGCAGCTTGGTCGCTTCTCGGCTCGGGATCCGCTCGCCGTTCTCGCCTGGATGCCAGGCGGCATGGAACCCGAGCCGCGCCCGCGGCGTGACGCAGATGCGCTCGCGCGGGATGACGCCGAGGACCATGGTGCATGCCGAAAGGCACGGGCCGTCGATGATGACCCGTTCGCCCGAGCCGCGCAGCATCGCCAGGTTTTCGAGATAGGGGCCGATCTGGCCCCCGGGATCTGCCTTGATTCTTACCGCCGCCTGTGCAGTCGACACCGTCAGCGCCGCCGCGACGGCGCCGGCCAGAGCAGCAATGTTCATGCGTTCCCCTCTCCGTGCTCCGGCGCGCGTCCCGGGCCGAGGGACGGCGCCGCCCTCGGCCTCGATCTCTGAAAATCAAATGTGTGGTAAATGTGGACGGCGGCCCAACTTGGGGCTGCCGCCCCGCCCATGGCGCCCAACGAAGCAGGGCGGTTTCACATTTTGCTTGTGGAGAATGGCCCGACGGCCGGTAGCTCGCGCGGAGGCGCGCGCCTTATTCCGGCCCCGCATACTTGCCGGCCGTCGCAGGGAACATTGATTTGACGATCTTGAGCTTCGAGATGTCGACGGTCGCATCCATGTGCAGGAAGACCGCAGCGTCGCGCAGCACCTTCTCCACGCCGAAATCGAGCATCACCCCGTTGCCGCCGTGCAGCTCGACGCAATGCTGTGCCACCTTGAGGACCTCCTCGGAGGCGAACAGCTTCACCATGTTGCAGAGCGTGTCGGCGTCCGGCGCGTTCGCGTCAACCGCGCCGGCGGCGCGCTCGAGCAGGGCGCGCACCGCCTCGAGCCGCGTCGCCATGTCGGCGATGCGCAGCGCCACCGCCTGGTGCTTGAGCAGGATGCGGCCCCCCTGCACGTAGTTCTGCACGTAGTCGGCCGCGAGCTCGAAGGCGCGCATTCCTACGCCGAGATTCTTTGACGCCTGGATGACCTTGCCGGGACGGAAATAGACTGCCGCCTTGCCGAGCGCGTCGTTCTCGACCAGCAGATGATCGTCCGGCACGAACATGTCCTCGAACACGATCTCGCCGTTGTTCATGAAGCGGCAGCCGAGCGTCTCGTTGCAGCGTGCGACGGTAAGGCCCGGCGTGTGGCGCGGCACCAGGAAGCTCGACGTGCCCTGCAGCATGCCGGCCCTCGGGTTGGTATTGGCGTAGACGACGTAGAGCCCAGCGTCGTAGCCGTTGGAGATGAACTGCTTGCGGCCGTTGATCAGCCAGCCGCCGTTCTTCTTGACCGCGCGGGTCTGCATCGCCGCCTCCGGCACATTGTACGGAAGCCAACGGTCGGAGGCCCCGCGCGGCTCGGTCAGGCAATGCGCCAGCAGGAACTGTGGATCGGCCACCAGGCGCTTGAACCACTTTTCCTGCAAGTGGCGTGGCGCGAGGTTGCGCAGCAGCACGGAGACCTTCCAGTTCTGGACCAGCTTGTCGGCGAGCCCGGAATCCCCGCGCGCGATTTCCTCCGAGATGATGGCGAAGGTCTGGACCTCGCTCGCCTTGTCGAATTCGACCCCGCCGAACTCGTCCGGGACGCCGAGGATACGGATGCCGATCTTGTCGGCGCCCTCGAGGATCGCCGGCGGCAGCCGCTCCTCCGGGACCATGTTCCATTCGCGCTGCCAGTTCTTGCGAATGAACGGGATGACGACGTCGTCGACGAAAGCGCGGCAGCTGTCGCGCATGAGAATCTGTTCTTCCGAAAGCATGCGAGTGCCCCGTTGCCGTGGATTCGCGGGATCCGAGGCGCAGCTTATCGCGGAACCGGGACTTGGGGGACGCCGAATGGCCGAACCGCGCCGGCACCCAGCTGCTCGTGCATCCCGAGGCGGTTGTCTCGGGCACGTTGCAGCTGCCTTATTCCGAGGAGCGCGGGAACGGCGCGACCAGCCGGATCGGCGGCGGACAGGACGATCAGCGCGACGTCGACAGGAAAGTTCCTTTGCGTGTCGGGGCGCGGCTCCCGCCGCGGCTGGTCATTCGACCTTGATGTTCGTGGCCTTGACGACCTCGGCCCATTTGCGTGCCTCGGCGGCAAGGAACTCGCTGAACTCGGCGGGCGAGCAGATATTGGGCTCGACGTTGAATTTCGCCAGGCTCTGCTTCATGGCCGGGGACTTCAGGCCGTCGTTGATCGCGGCATTGACCTTGGCCACGAACTCGGGCGGCGTGCCGGCCGGCGCCACGACGCCGGTCCAGAACGTCAGCAGATAGTCGGGATAGCCGCTCTCGATCATGGTCGGGACGTCCGGGAGATCCGGGCTGCGGGTGCGGCCGGTGACGGCGATCGCCCTCGCCTTGCCGTCGCGAATGTAGGGAAGCAGCGACCCGATGCCGTCGATCATCATCTGGATCTGGCCCGACACCAGATCGGTCATGGCCTGCGCCATGCCCTTGTACGGGACGAAGACGATGTCGGTGCCGGTGGTGTGCGCGAACAGCCCCCAGGCGATGTGGGGTGGCGAGGCCACGCCGGCGCCGTCGTACAATTTCCCCGGATTAGCCTTGGCATAGGCGACGAGCTCCTTCACATCCTTCGCCGGCACGGCCGCATTGATCGCCACCACCATCGAGCCGATCGACACCGACGCGACCGGCGCAAAGCTCTTGACCGGGTCGTAGTCGAGGTTCTTGAACAGCGCCGGGCCGATCGAGAGCGACGTGGTGCTGCCGTAGAGTAGCGTGTAGCCGTCGGGCACGGCGGTTGCCGCCGCGCGCGTGCCGACCGTGGCGCCGCCGCCCGGACGATTGTCCACCACAACAGCCTGCCCAAGCCGCGACGAGATGTCGTTGGCGACCAGCCGGGCGATGGTGTCGGGTGGCCCGCCGGCCGGGAACGGCACGATCAGCTTGATCGGGCGGTTCGGATAGGGCTGGCAGGTGGCAGCGCCGGCGGTGAGCGCGCCGACGCTCGCCGCCGCGATGACAGCCAGAAACAATTGCTTGCCGCGCACGGCGTCCTCCCTTGTGTCGTTTTCAGGTCCGGATTCGCGACGGTTCTGCGGCCGCCCGCTGCAACTTTATCTCAGCGCTGCAGCGCGGGCAAAGGCGCGCACCGTTTGGCGGGGCGGCGGCGGGCTTTCATCCCCACAGCGCGGGCGTCGGGGGATGCACCCGGCTCTCCTCGTAACGCAGCCCGTCCGGTCGGTCGCGCGCGAGCAGGAGCGCGCCGTCGAGATCGACGACACGCGCACGCTGCGCCAGCAGCATGGCGGGCGCCATCGCGAGCGAGGTCGCGACCATGCAGCCGACCATAAGCGCGAATCCGAGCCGCTCGGCCTGTTGCGCCATGGCGAGCGCCTCGGTCAGCCCGCCGGCCTTGTCGAGCTTGATATTGACCGCGTCGTATTTGCCGGTGAGCGGCGCCAGCGAGGGCATGGCATGCACGCTCTCGTCGGCGCAGATCGGGACGGGCCGCGCGACATTCGCGAGCGCATCGTCGCGGCTGGCGGGCAACGGCTGCTCGATCAGCGTGACGCCGGCTTGCGCGCAGGCGGCGAGATTGTGCGCCAGCACGTCCGGCGTCCAGCCTTCATTGGCGTCGACGATGAGCTCGGCCCGCGGCGCCGCCGCTCGCACGGCGGCGATCCGTGCAGCGTCGTCCGCGCCCCCGAGCTTGACCTTGAGCAAGGCGCGGTCGGCCGCTCTAGCGGCGGCCTGCGCCATCGCCTGCGGTGTGGCGAGCGAGATGGTGTAGGCGGTGGTCAGCGCCTTGGGCGGGGCGAGGCCGATGAGCTCGTGCACCGGCCGGCCGGCGCGCTTGGCCGCCAGATCCCAGAACGCGCAATCGAGCGCATTGCGCGCCGCGCCCGCCGGCATGGCGGCCTGCAGGCGCTTGCGATCGAGGCCGTCGGCGAGCAGCGCGCCCATCGCCGTGATCGCCGCCGCCACTCCCTCGACCGTCTCGCCGTAGCGCGCATAGGGCACGCATTCGCCGCGGCCGCGATATTCGCCGTCG
>JBLMXS010000008.1:0-17252 GCA_050257895.1 Thiohalocapsa sp. | reverse complement strand
CGGCGCCCGCCTCGATGCGGCGGCGCTGGCAACGCCGCGGCCAGCCGATTGGAGCCCGCTCAAGGCGTACGGTCGCTCCAAGCTGTGCAATATCCTGTTCACGCGTGCGCTGGCGCGGCGGCTCGACGGCAGCGGAGTCGTCGCGACCTGCCTGCATCCGGGGGTCGTCGCCACCGCGATCGGCGATCGCGCCGGCCTCGCGGGGATCGGTTGGCGGCTCGTCAAACCGTTCCTGATCTCCGCCGAGAAGGGCGCCGCGACCTCGCTGTTCCTGGCGACGGTCGCCGATCCGGCACCCTATAACGGCGCCTATGTCGTCGGTCGCAACGCGGTGCCGCCCGACCCGGCGGCGCGAGATGACGCCCTCGCCGAGCATTTGTGGGCCGAAAGCGCCAAGCTGGTCGGTCTTTAAGACGATGATCCTGACCCCGATCCCGCCCGCCGAACTGCCGGCGGCGCTCGACCGCTTCGCGGCGCGGCTCGACGACCCGCCGGCCGCCGCCTTCGCGCGCATCCGTTCGACGCGGGCCGAGCGCGCCGCCGGCGCCGTCGCCGAGGCGCACCGCCAAGAGGCGCTGGCCTGGGCGCTCTCTCTCGGCATACCGGTGCATCCGCCGGGGACGCGCTGCGCCTTCAATTGGGACGGCCGTGCGCTGGACGGCGATACCGAGGCCTATGTCATCCTGCACGAGGCGGCGCATTTCGTGCTGGCGTCACCGCAGCGCCGGCGTCTCGTCGATTTCGGCCTCGGCCCCGGCCCCGACACCAGGGACCGTGCCGGTGCGGCACAGGCGAGCGTGCTGCCGTTCCTGGCGCGCGAGGCCGACGAGGCGGCCGCCTCGCTGCTCGGCATCCTATGGGAGGCGGCGCTCGGTCACCCGGCGCTGGCCTCGTTCCTCGACCAGAACTGGCTCGAAGGGGGGGAGCGCGCGGCGGCGCATTTCATGCAGGTGCTCCGGCAACTCGACGAGCGCGGCGCGCTTGCCGCCGAGCCCGCACGGCTTGCCGCGCCTCAGGCGCGCGAGATGCGGTAGGGGGAAGGGCCGCGCCTCACCGCGAGCCGTGCCCGCCACCGGCGCAACGCCGGGCTGCAGGCCGGCTCGTTGCCGCCCGCCGCCGGCCGCGCCTCGACCGCAGCATCGAGGCGCACCGATCGCCAGCCGCAATCCACAGTGCGGCGGCTTTTGCCGAAACCGATGGCGGCGAGCTGCTCGTCGAGCTTGAGCATGGGAATCCTGATCGTGGGCCCCCTGCCAACGCCATCGGCAGCGCGCGGTTCCACCGCATCGAGCGGCAGCCCCGACGTCAGCGACCGGCATAGGGACGGTACGCGCCGCGCGGGGCCGAGGAGCCGTAGCCGTCCCAGCGGTGCGCGCCGTAATCGCGCCGCGGCCGGTTGCAGGTGAGGTGGCCGTTGTTGTTGGCGATGCCGCCGACGCAGCCGTCGATATTGTCGAGGGCGGTGCGGCTCCAGACGCCGTCGACGCGCCGGCAATCGGCGACCACCCGACCGGCGAAGGCGCGGATATGGGTGCAGCTCTGCAGGTACGGCCCCGACGGCATCAGCGCCCGCGCCGGCGGCGCCGGCAGCGCCAGCAACAGCGGCGCGGCGAGGACCGCAGCGAGGGCCCATCTGCCGCACGGACGGTATCGGTTCATCTCTCGCTTCCTCGATTCCTGCCTCAAGTGGCAAACAACCGGGAGGCGAGGATGGCTGCGGTTCGGGACAGCCGTAGACCGCGGCGTTCGCGCATAGCGCTGACTGCCGGCGTCCCGCCGGCATCCCAGCCAATTGGATCCAGACTGGGGCCGGCGATCCGGCAGATCGGTGACTATGCCGCGGCGGCGTGGCCGCAACCGGCGGCGCGCTCGGCGAGGCGCCGAATGCGCGGCCAATCGCCGGCGAGGATCGCCTCGCGGGGCGCCATCCATGAGCCGCCGACCATCGGCACGTTGGGCAATGCCAGGTAGTCGGCGGCATTGTGCTCGTCGATGCCGCCGGTCGGGCAGAACGCGACGCCGGGGAAGACCGGCGCCAGCGCCTGCAGAAAGCCCGGGCCGCCCAGGGCGGCGGCCGGGAACAGCTTCATGACGCAGAGGCCGAGGGCGCGCGCGCCCATCACCTCGGACGGCGTCATCACGCCCGGCAGGTACGGCAGCTCGGCCGCCAGCGCCGCCGCCGCCAGCTCCGGCGTCGTCCCCGGGCTGACCAGGAAGCGGGCGCCGGCCTGGACCGCCGCCGCGACATCGGCGGCCCGCGTCACCGTGCCGGCGCCGACCGCGACAGCGGGCAGCTCGCGCGCGAGGAGGGCGATGGCGTCGAGCGCGGCCGGGGTGCGCAGCGCCACCTCGATGACGCGCAGCCCGCCCTCGGCGAGCGCCCGGGCCAACGGCACGGCGTCGCGCTCCCGCTCGATTGTCACCACCGGGATGACGGTGACGCCGCGAAACAGCATATGCATGACGGGATCCTCCCTGCCCGAGGAGGCATTGCCGCATCCTATCCCACCGGGCCTGGGTCGCGGGCAAGATTTGGGGACGCGGCGGGACGACGCGGCAAATTCTGGTGATTCAAATCCTTTGAGAGCGTCGTGTCGGCGAATCACTGTTGGGGAGTAAATAGAGGCAAGTTCCACACCGGCTCGTCATGCCCCCGCTTGCGGGGGCTTGACCGGGGGATCTACGGGCACCGCTTCAGCGGCAGAGGCGATATGGCCGGGTCAAGCCATGACGAGCGTTGTTCGAGTTTTAGTCACCTCAATCATGGACGCGCGCCAGCGCCCTTGTTTTCCACAGCTCCCAGGCGCGGTTGATCTGGCCGCGGTTGGTCTGGGTGGCGGCGCGCGCCTCGCCGTCGTTGAGAAACATCGCCTGGCCCTGGCCCAGCCGCAGCGCCTCGCTCGCCAGCCGCGCGTTGACCTCCGTATAGACGGCGCGGAATACGACCTCGCGCAGCGAGCCGGCGACGACGACATTGCCGTGGCCGCGCAGCAAGGCCACCGCCGCCTCCCCGAGCGAGCGCGCCAGCGCCTCGCCGAGCGCGGCGGTGCGGATCAGCATGTCGGTGGCCGGCCCGCCGGCGTCGCGAATCTCGAACACCGGCACGCCGAGGCCGAGAAACGAGCTCATGTGGTAGATCGGCTGCAGCCGCCGCGTCACCACGCCGAACGGGATCACCGACGGGGAATGGCTGTGCACCACCGCCGCCACCTCGGGCCGCGATTTGTAGATTTCGCTGTGGATGAAGCGCTCGAGATAGGGCGTGCGGCCGGCGGCGTCGACCGGCTCGCCGTCGGGCGCGAACTCCATGATATCAGCCGCGGTGACGAGCCCCGGCGCCATGCTGCGCGCCAACAGGAAATGTGCGGGCCGCTTGTCGTGCCGCACGCTGACATGGCCGAACCCGTCGACGACGCCCTGGTCGTAGAGGATGCGGTTGGCGGCGACGAGATCCTCGATCAGCGCCGCGTCCGGCGCGCCTGCAGTCGTTGCCATCAGCGGTTTTCCTCCCTTCGCTCTCGGCGAGGATGTCAGCATCGGCGGAGAATTGACAGGCGGCGGCGTGAGGATCTCTAGTCGCCGCCGGCGAGCGGCAGCAACAGGACGGAGGCGGGCGGATGGAAAAGCGCAGGTTCGGGCGGACCGGGATCGAAGTGTCGGTGCTCGGTTTCGGGTGCGGCGCGGTCGGCGGGCTGATGATCAAGGGGACCGCGGCCGACCAGGAGCGGGCGGTGGCGCGGGCGCTCGAGCTCGGCATCAACTATTTCGACACGGCGCAGATGTACGGCAACGGCCAGTCCGAGACCAATCTCGGCCGCGTGCTGCAGAGCCTGAAGCCGCAATGCTATGTCGGCACCAAGGTGCGGCTGCCGCCGACCGAGCGCGGCAAGATCGGCGAGGCGATCGCCGCCTCGCTGGAGGCGAGCCTGAAGCGCCTGCAGCGCGACTCGGTCGATTTGTTCCAGTTTCACAACGCGATCGTCGGCGAGACCGACGGCGCCGACTTTTCGGTGGAGAGCGTCCTTGACGAGGTCGTGCCGGCGTTCCAGCGGCTGCGCGACCAGGGCAAGTTCCGCTTCTTCGGCATCACCGCCAACGGCGAGACGGAAGCGCTGCACCGGGTCGTCGATGCGCGCGCCTTCGACACCGGTCAGGTCAGCTACAATCTGCTGAACCCGACCCCCGGTGCCGCGATGCCGGCCGGCTACCCGGCACAGGATTACCAGGACCTCCTGGCCCGCATGCAGGCCGCCGACATGGGCGTCATCAACATCCGCGTGCTGGCGGCAGGCGCCTTGAGCGGCACCGAGGAGCGCCACCCGCTCGGCTCGCCGCCGCCGGCGCCGATCGGCTCGGGCGCCGACTACCGCCGCGACGTCGAGCGCGCCCGCCGCTTCGAGCCGCTGATCCGCGAGGGCCACGCCGACAGCCTGATCGAAGCCGCGATCCGCTATCCCCTGGCGCATCCCGGCGTATCGACGATCCTCGTCGGCTATTCGACGCTGGAGCAGCTCGAATACGCCGCCCAGGCTGTCGATAAGGGAAAGCTGTCGCGGGAGGCGCTCGACCGCATCGTGGCGATCCAGCAGGGTTTCGTCGGCGAGCCTCGCTGAAGGGATCGGCGCTGCGCAGGATGGGCTGAGCAACGCGAAGCCCACCGCGTCGGCCAGGATGAGGATGGGCTTCGCTGCGCTCGGCCCATCCTACGGCGCTCGGATAGGTTGAGTCAGGCGCGGCATTAACCAAAAATCACCCGCTGTGGGAGTACAAGACCCACACGAAAGGAGTACATTATGCCCGCCAGCGTCTTGGCCGTCATCGACGCAACCGCGTATGTGAGGCGGATGGCAGTTGCCCTGAAGGGCATTGCCGCCAGCCGCGCCGCGGTCGAAGCAATTACCGAACGAATCAACGCCCGGGCCGGTCAGCCGGCGCCGGCTGCCGCGAGCAACCCGAGCGCCGTCCAGGGCTGCGTTTCCGAATTGGTCTCAGCCGATAAATAGGACGAGCGGATCTCGACGGCCCCGTCGCGGCAGGTCAGCGAGCGACCGATCTGCCAGCGCAGGATCATCTCGATGAAGTCCAGCCGCTCGCGGTGGCGCGCCAAGACCGCACGCAGGCCGGGATCGCCGGATCGCCGCAGCGCCGCGAACAGGCGCAATGTCAGCCCGGCGTGGTAGTTCCAGAAGGCGTGGTTGGTGTGCCGGTTGCCGTGGTCGTCGACCCAGTCGACCGCGACGACGTCGATCTTGCGCGGCCCGTCGATCCACTCGATCCGCCGTGTCTCGATCGACAGGCAGCCGAGGCCGCGGTCGATCGCCGCGGCGAAGCGCGGGTCGGCGACGTCCCCCGCCGCCTCGGTCAGGGCGAGGAGCGCAGCGCTGTTGCAATCGGGAAAGACGATGCGGTTGCTGTCGACCCCCATCATGAAGCCGGACACCGCGAAGCCGGCAACGTCCTCGAACCGCTTCTCGAATTCCAGCAGGATGTCGCACAGCGCCATCAGCTGGCGGCGGTATTCGGAGTTGCCGGTGGCTCGCAGCATCGTGACGAGGCCGAGGATGACGAAGGCCAGCTGGCGCGAGAAGATCGTGTTCTCGTGATGGCGATGGCCCTCGACGAACAGGTCGAAGTAGATCTGCAGATAGGCGTCGAACAGCGCCTTCGCGTCGTCGCGCGCCGCGCCGCCGGCATCATGCGCCGCTAGCGCCACGAAATATTGCGCGAAGGCGTTGAGCTCGGCGCCGTAATCGTAGGAGACGCTGAAATCGATCGCGGTCTCGCTGGTCTCGCGCAAGGCGGCCGCCTCGCGCAGCAGAACGCTGTAATCCGCGACGCGGTCGTAGAAGCCGCCGGCGGTCAGCATCTTGTCCTCGGCGGCGACCAGCCGGCGGCCGGCGCAGGCGCCGGGAAAGCGGTAGCGGGCGCGCACGAAATGCAGCCTTCCGGCCTCTCTCCTCAGCACCGCGAGCACGGCCAGCCCACCCGGCTGGCGCGGCGCCGAATGCACCGCGAGGGCAAACCCGGCGATCTCGTTCTGCACGATCGCGTAATAATCGGCGCCGGCAATCGGGACATTCTGGCGCCCGGGCTCGGCGGCGGCGATCCGGATTGGATCGCGACCCGGCAGGTGCGCCAGGACGCGGCTGTAATTGACGCCGTTGATGCCGTGGCTCAGGTGGTCGTGGCCGATCGTCAGCACGACGTCGGCGATGTCGGCTGCGGGGTCGACATCGAGCGCCGCCTCGACGCCGATCACCATCGAGCGCGCGTCGATCGAGTAGGCATAGGAGATGCGGCCGAGCCGGCGGGTCTTGCGCCATGGCGCGAAGGACAATTCGCCGGCGCAGCGCAATTCCATGCGGTGGCCGTCGAGGGCGACGGCAAAGTCATCGATCGCCGGTTCGACCGGCACCGCGTAGCGCCGGCCGCGATGGGTAAACTCGACGCTGTTGGTATGGAAGAGGACGTTGTCCGCGGTGCGGTTGTCGTGGAAGCGCAGGCCAGCGACGACCGCGCCGCGCGGCATGTCGACGCGCAGCTGCATCAGCGAATGGTAGTAGGTCGTCTCATTGCCGACCTGCCAGGCCCAGATGAGGCGCGGCGTGCTGACCCGGCGAAAGATGAACGGCGCCCGGCACATCGTCTTGAGGAAGCGGACGATCTCGGCGGTCTGCCGCGCGAAGTGGCGGTGGATCTCGGGGCGCGCCAGGAACTCTACGATCTTGGCGTTGTCGTCGGTCCAGTACCAGTCGTCGCCGGCGAACGGATGCTCGGTCTCGGCCACCGCGTTGCAGGAAGCCGTGCCGAAGCGCAGCGGCCGGTACAGCCGCTCTATGATGAACCTGGCGGCCGCGACCGGCTCGATCGGAGATTGAGTCATGCGGGCCGGGCTTACGTCAGATCGGTGGAGGCGGCAAGCGGGCTGCCGGCTGTGATGGTATGTCGCGTGCCGCGCCGCGGGCGTTCGCGCTAATCGTCGCGGGTGACGGGGCCGATCGATCGGGTTTTGCGCGATCACCGGCCGGGGCGCGTGCGCACCGGCGAAAACGGTGCTACCGGTATTCGTCGGCAGAGTTTTTGACGTTAGCAATGCGGGCCGGATGATGAAGGTGTTGGTGACGGGCGGCGCCGGGTTTATCGGCTCGGCGGTGTGCCGTCTGTTCGTCGGCGAGCTCGGCCTCAGCGTCGTCAACCTCGACAAGCTGACCTATGCGGCCAACCTGGCCTCCGTGCGGCCGATCGAAAACGACCCGCGCTACGCCTTCGAGCAGGGCGACATCTGCGATCGCGCGGCCGTGGCCGCGCTCCTCGCCTCGTTCCAGCCGGATGCGGTCGTCCATCTTGCCGCGGAGTCGCATGTCGACCGCTCGATCGACGGTCCTGGCGACTTCATCAAGACCAATATCGAGGGCACCTACGTGCTACTCGAGGCAGCCCTCGCATACTGGCGGCAGCTGCCGCGCGACGCTCGGCAGCGCTTCCGCTTCCACCATGTCTCGACCGACGAGGTGTTCGGCTCGCTCGGAGCCGACGGACATTTCACCGAAACGAGCCGCTATCAACCGAATTCGCCCTACGCTGCCTCGAAGGCGTCGGCCGACCACCTGGTGCGCGCCTGGCACGAAACCTTCGGCCTGCCGACGGTGATGAGCAATTGCTCGAACAATTACGGCCCCTACCATTTTCCGGAGAAGCTGATCCCGCTGGCGCTCCTGAAGGCGCTGCATGGCGAGCCGATCCCGGTCTATGGCAAGGGCGACAACGTCCGCGACTGGCTCTATGTCGACGACCACGCGCGCGCGCTGCACGCCGTCCTGACAGGTGGCCGGCCCGGGCAGAGCTACAATATCGGCGGCGACGGCGAGCGCACCAACCTTGAGATCGTGCATGCAATCTGCGACCTGCTCGACGAGCTGGCGCCGCATTCGCCGCACCGGCCGCACCGCCGCCTGATCACCTTCGTCACCGACCGGCCCGGCCACGACCGCCGCTACGCGATGGATGCCGGCAAGATCCGCGGCGAACTCGGCTGGCAGCCCCGGGAGAGCATCGAGAGCGGGCTGCGCCGCACCGTCCAGTGGTATCTCGACAATCGCTGGTGGTGGGAGCCGATCTGGAACGAGCGCTACCACGGCGATCGCCTTGGCACCGGCGCATCAAGTTCTTCAATCGTCATGGCCGGGCTCGACCCGCCCATCCACGGAGAGCGGCACCGCGTGGATCCCCGGGTCAAGCCCGGGGGATGACGACTAAAATTTGGGGACGACGATGAAAGGCATCATTCTCGCCGGCGGGTCCGGGACGCGGCTCTATCCGGTGACCCTCGTCACCTCGAAACAGCTGCTGCCAGTCTACGACAAGCCGATGATCTACTACCCGCTGTCGACGCTGATGCTGGCCGGCATCCGCGACGTGCTGGTGATCGCGACGCCCACCGAGCGGCCGCGCTTCGAGGCGTTGCTCGGCGACGGCAGTCGCTGGGGGATCGCGATCTCCTACGCCGAGCAGCCGCGCCCGGAAGGCCTGGCGCAGGCCTTCATCATCGGCCGCGACTTCATCGGCGACGGGCCGGTGGCGCTGGTGCTCGGCGACAATTTATTCTACGGCGCCGGACTGCAGCCGATGCTGCAGACCGCGGCGCGGCCGCGCAAGGGCGCCACCGTCTTCGCCTACCAGGTGCGCAACCCGCAATCCTATGGCGTCGTCGAGTTCGACGCCGACAGCCGACCGGTCGCGATCGTCGAGAAGCCGACCGAGCCGCACTCGCACTGGGCCGTCACCGGCCTCTATTTCTACGACAACACGGTTGTCGACATCGCCCGCGACCTCCAGCCGTCGCCGCGCGGCGAACTGGAGATCACCGACGTCAACAACGTCTATCTGCGGCAGCGCACGCTGCAGGTGGCGCGCATGGGCCGCGGCTTCGCCTGGTTCGACACCGGCACGCACGACGCCTTGCTCGAAGCCGGCGAATACGTCCGCACGATCGAGATGCGGCAGGGGCTGAAGATCGCCTGCGTCGAGGAAGTGGCCTACCATATGGGCTATATCGACGCCGCCCAGCTGCGCGCCGAGGCCCGCCGCTTCGGCACCAACGATTACGGCCGCTATCTGATGAGCCTGCTAGAGTAGGCGGCAGCGCGGATCGAGAAAAGGACACTCGAGGCATGAGCAGTACCGGTTTCGCCTACCCGCATCTCTTTGGCAGCAAGGTGCCGCCGCCGGCGGCGCGCTGGGCCGGCAACGCCAAATACAATTTCATCGGCGGCCACAACGACCGGTCCAAGATCCCGGTCGAAGGGCTGATCGCCGCAGCCACGAATGTGCTGCGACGCGACGGCCGCGACCTCGCCTTCTACAGCATGGCGCACGGGCCGCAGGGCTACCCGCCCTTGCGCCGCTTCGTCGCCGACAAGCTCGGGCATTGGCGCGGCATCACCGCCGGGGCGGACGACGTCCTGATCACCTCCGGCTCGGGGCACGCGATCGACCTGGTCAACCAGGTCCTGCTCGAACCGGGCGACACGGTGATCCTCGAAGAATTCACCTATGGCGGCTACCTGACAAAGCTGAAGCGGTTGGGCGTCAACATCGCCGGCGCGCCGCTCGACGAGGACGGCATCCGGGTCGATGGGCTTGCCAATATCCTCGCCGAGCTCAAGGCGGAGGGCACCACGCCGAAATACATCTGCACAGTGCCGACGATCCAGAACCCGACCGGCAGCGTCATGCCGTTGCCGCGGCGCCACCAGTTCCTGGCGCTGGCGCGCGAGTACGGCGTGCCGATCTTCGAGGACGAGTGTTACGCCGACCTGACCTGGGGCGGCATGAACGCACCGCCGGCGCTCTATGCGCTCGATCCGGCCCACGTCATCCATATCGGCTCGTTCTCGAAGACGTTGGCGCCGGCGCTGCGGCTCGGCTACGTCGTTTGCGACTGGACGTTCATGAGCCGCATGGTGGCGATCAAGACCGCCACCGACAGCGGCACGGGCGCCCTCGAGCAGATGGTCGTCGCCGAGTATTTCTCGACGCATTTCCAGGACCACGTCGACGAGCTGGCGGCCGAGCTGAAGGCGAAGCTCGACGTGATGGTCGAGACGGTCGAGCGCGAGTTCGGCACCGCCGTCGAGCCGTGGCTGCCGAAGGGCGGCATCTTCCTGTGGCTGAAGCTGCCCGACCAGGTCGACGTCCGGAAACTGGTGCAGCCGGCGTTGAAGGCCGGCGTCGCGTTTAACCCGGGCCCTGAATGGGCGGTCGACGGCGAGGCGTCGAAATCGCGCCTCCGGCTGTGCTTCGGCTCGGCGACGCGCGAGGAGATCCGCGACGGCGTCGCCGTCTTCGCGCGCGTCTGCCACGAGGAGACCGGCATCCCCGAATTCAGCGCCAACGTCCGCAACGCCGCGCGCGGCTGATTCCTTCGATGAGCACAGTCCTGGCGAAAGCCGGGACCCACCTGGGCGGACGCCGCGGCGGCGGAAGTGTGGATCCCGGCGTTCGCGTTCGCCGGGAATGCCGTTGGGGGGCGGGATGAGCGGAAAGGCAGAGGCCATGGCGGAGATCGACCGGCTGCTGCGGGCGGCGGTCGCGGCGGGCGAGGTGCCGGGGGTCGTCGCCGTCGCGGCGGACCGTTCGGGGGCGATCTACGAGGGCGCCTTCGGCCGGCGCAGCTGCGACGGCGACGCGGCGATGACCCGCGACACAATCTTCCGCATCTTCTCGATGACCAAGGCGATCACCTGCACGGCGGCGATGCAGCTGGTCGAACAGGGCCGCCTCGCGCTCGATGCGCCGGTGCCCGATATCGGCGAGCCGGTGCTCAATACGCCGCAAGTGCTGACCGGCTTCGACGCCGCCGGCAAGCCGCTGCTGCACCCGGCGGCGCGGCCGATGACGCTGCGCCAGCTGATGACGCACACCGCCGGCTTCACCTACGAATTCTGGAACGCCGACACGGCGCGCTATGTCGAAACGGGGGGCGCCCCGAGTGTCCTCACCGGCAAGCTCGACGCCTATCGGCGGCCGCTCAATTTCGACCCCGGCGCGCGCTGGGAATATGGCATCAACATCGACTGGGTCGGCCGCATCATCGAAGCCGTCAGCGGCCAACCCCTCGACGCCTATCTGCGCGAACACGTTCTCAGCCCGCTCGGCATGGCCGACACCGGCTTTGCTCTGACGCCGGCGCAGCAGGCGCGCCAGGCGACGCTGCACCAGCGCCAGGCCGACGGCTCGTTGGTGCCGCAGATGCAGCCGCGGGCGCAGCCGGAATTCTTTGCCGGCGGCGGCGGGCTCTATTCGACCGGCCCCGACTACCTGCGCTTCCTGCAGATGTTGTTGCACGACGGCAGCCTCGGCGGCGCCCGCATCCTCAAGCCCGAGACCGTCTCGCTGATGCACCAGAACCACATCCGCGACATGCCGGCCGGGGTGCTGAAAAGCGCGATGCCGGCGTTGACCGATAATGTCGATTTCTTCCCCGGCGCACCGCTGCGCTGGAGCCTGGCCCATATGCTGCACTTGGCCCCCGGGCCGAACGGCCGCAGCGCCGGGACACTGACCTGGGCCGGGCTCGCCAACCTCTATTACTGGCTCGATCCGGGGCGCGGCATCTCCGGAATCATCATGACGCAGATCCTGCCGTTCGCCGATCCGGCGGTGCTGCGGCTCTATGGCGGCTTCGAGCGCGGCGTCTATGCGCTGGCCGCGCCGGATGGCGCGCGATGACCGTGTTCCACCTGGTGCGCCACGGCCAGCACGATCTGGGCGGCGGCGTCTTGGCCGGCCGCATGCCCGGCGTCGGCCTGACCGCGCGGGGCCGCAGCGAGATCGCCGCCGTCGGCGAGCGGCTGGCCGGCGAAGGGATCGCCGCAATCTACTCGAGCCCCCTGCAGCGCACCCGCGAGAGTGCCGAGATCGTCGGCGCACGGCTCGGCCTACCCGTCGTGCTGCATGACGATTTGATCGAGCTCGATTTCGGCGAATGGACCGGGACGACATTCGATGCGATCCGCGCCGACCCCCGCTGGGAGCCGTGGCGCACCCATCGCAGCCTTGCCGCGATCCCCGGCGGCGAGAGCATGCGGGAGGTGCAGCGGCGAGCCGTCGAGGCGATGTTCGCGATCGTCGCGGCGCATCGCGACGCGGCGGTCGTCGCGGTCAGCCACGGCGACGTGATCCGCAGCATCCTCGTCTTCGCCCTCGGGATGCCGCTCGATTTCTTCGGCCGCATCGAGATCGGGCTCGGTTCGCTGTCGACGATCCGCATCGACGACACCGGCATTCGCGTCCTCGCCGTCAACGAGCGCCCCAGTATCCTATAGGCGCCGGATAAAAGCATGATGGCCTGGCTTGTCTCCCAAGCCGGGGCAAGCCTGGGTAAGCCCGGCGATGACGAGGGGGTGAAAAGCGTGCGCTACCGTCCTTGCTGGCACGCTTTGCTTGGCGCCGCCGTTCAC
This sequence comes from Thiohalocapsa sp., assembly GCA_050257895.1. Lineage (GTDB taxonomy): Bacteria > Pseudomonadota > Alphaproteobacteria > ATCC43930 > CGMCC-115725 > DATARH01. The sequence goes on along the minus strand of JBLMXS010000008.1, from coordinate 4,791 downwards.
CGACGCATATAGCCCGGCACCTCCGCCCCTGATAGACGCATGGACGATCTCGCCCAACTGCTGCTCGACTTCATCCAGACGCACCACCAGTGGCTGGTCGCGGTGATCTTCGTCACCGCGTTTGGCGAGTCGTTTGCGCTGGTCGGGCTGCTGTTCCCCGGGACAACGCTGCTGTTCGCGGCCGGCGCGCTGATGCCGGGCGGCAGCGTGCCGCAGCTGCCGATCGTGCTGGCGGCGATCCTCGGGGCGGTGCTCGGCGATGCGCTGTCGTACTGGCTCGGACGCCGCTTCGGCGGGGGTATCGCCTCCCTCTGGCCGTTCTCGCGCTATCCGGGCATGCTGGTCGGCGGCGTCCGCTTTTTCGAGCGGCATGGCGGCAAGAGCGTCTTCATCGGCCGCTTTTTCGGGCCGATCCGGGCGGTGGTGCCGCTCGCCGCCGGGATCATGCGGATGCCGTCCGGCCGGTTCTGGATCGCCAATATTTCGTCGGCCCTTGTGTGGGCGCCGATGCTGCTGTTGCTCGGCGATGTCGTCGGCGAGGCCGGCAACCAACTCCTGGGCCGCACCAATACCGCACTCCTGGTGCTGGCCGGTCTGACGCTGGCCGGCGTCGCCGCCGCGGTGGTGGCGGTGCGCGCCGCCCGCTCGAAGGGGTGACCAGGTAGGACTGCGGGGGAGCCGCCCCTCCGTGGCGAGGTTTGCCTACCGGCCGCGGCCGACGGTGGCGGCGGGCTCGCTCGGCTCGGCGAAGCGGGCGTGCGCCGCGATATAGGCGTCGGCAAGACCGGCCAAGGCCTCGGCCTGCTCGGCAAAGAAATGGTCGGCGCCCGCGATCTTCTTGAACTCGATCTTGATGTCGCGCTGGTGCGACAGCTTGTGGACGAGCTTCTGCACCGATTCCGGCGGCACCGAGCTGTCCTGATCGCCGTGCAGAATGAGCCCCGAGGACGGGCACGGCGCGAGGAAGCTGAAATCGTAGCTGTTGGCCGGCGGCGCCACCGAGATGAAGGCCTCGATCTCGGGCCGGCGCATCAACAGCTGCATGCCGATCCAGGCGCCGAACGAGTAGCCCGCCACCCAGCACGAGGAGGCGTTCGGGTTGTAGGCCTGCAGCCAATCGAGCGCGGCCGCCGCGTCGGCCAGTTCGCCTTCGCCGCGATCGAAGCTGCCCTGGCTGCGCCCGACACCGCGGAAGTTGAAGCGCAGGGTCGAGAAGCCGCGGCGCATAAAGGTTTGGTAGAGGGTGTAGACGACCTTGTTGTTCATCGTGCCGCCGTGCAGCGGGTGGGGGTGCAAGACCAGCGCCATCGGCGCGGTGCCGCCGCGCGCGTGATGGTAGCGCCCCTCGATCCGCCCTTCCGGGCCGTTGATGATGATTTCGGGCATGGTAACGTCCGGTTCAAATCCTACTGGGTCGATCGGGTATGGGGCGCCAAGCCGAGAGCCGGCATACGTCAAAATCTACCGCCAGTGGCATGGCATTACTTGATCCCGTTACTGGGACAATTATATGCTCCTGTCGGTAACCGCGAAGGCGGCCACGCGCAAGCGAAGCCCGATCGCGCTGTCGACGATAACATAGTGACGGCGATGCTTTTCAAAAACCTGCGCGACGAAATAGATGCGACGCTCGCCCGCGATCCGGCCGCCCGCTCGCGCCTCGAAGTCGCGCTGTGCTATCCGGGCTTCCAGGCGCTGCTCTACTACCGGCTGGCGCACTGGCTGTGGCAGCGCGGCTGGTTCCTCGGCGGCCGCTTCGTCTCGCATCTCGGTCGTTGCGCGACCGGCATCGAAATCCACCCCGCGGCGCGGATCGGCCGGCGGCTGTTCATCGACCATGGGATGGGCGTCGTGATCGGCGAGACCTGCGAGATCGGCGACGACTGCACGCTCTACGACGGCGTGACGCTCGGCGGCACCCGCCCGTCGCGCGAGCAGCAGAGCCAGAAGCGCCATCCAACGATCGGCAACGACGTGATCATCGGCGCCGGCGCCAAAGTGCTCGGCCCGCTCAAGGTCGGCAACGGCGCCCGCATCGGCGCCGCCGCGGTGGTGCTGAAGGAGGTGCCGGACGGCGCGACTATGGTCGGCAACCCAGCCCGCCAGGTCGGCCGTGCGACCTCCAGCGCGGCGCCGCCGGCCTTTGAGCCGTACGGCGTCAGCGGCGAGATCCCCGATCCGATCGCGCGCGCGCTCAACGCCCTCCTCGACGAGGTGTCGGCGTTGCGGGCGCGGGTGGGCGAACTCGAACAGCAGTGCGAGGCGAGGGGGATTGCGCCGGCGTCGGAAGCGGCGCGCGAGGCGGCGAGGGTCGAGCCGTGAAGCTCAGCACCAAGGGCCGCTATGCGGTGATGGCGATGGTCGACCTCGCGATGCACGCTGGCAGCAGCCCGGTCTCGCTCGCCGACATCGCCGAGCGGCAGGAGATCTCGCTGTCGTATCTCGAGCAGCTGTTCGCCAAATTGCGCCGGCGCGGGCTGGTGAGGAGCGTCCGCGGTCCAGGCGGTGGCTACCTGTTGGCGCACCCCCGCGACGAGACGCGGATCGCCGACATCATCCTCGCGGTCGACGAGCCGATGCATGCGGTGCGATGTACCCCCGGCCAGGCGCTCGGCTGCCGCGGCGACCGCAGCCGCTGTCTGACGCACGATCTGTGGGAAGAATTGAGCAATCAGATCCATCTCTATCTGAGCTCGGTGTCGCTCGGCGATGTCTGCGACAGACGCGTCCTCGGCACCAGCGGCCTCCCGCAGCGCGACCGCTACCGCGCCGCGACGGCGTGATGAGAGTGCACCATCATTGCGAGCGAAGCGAAGCAATCTAGGCAGTTTCCCGTTCCTCGATGGGATTGCTTCGTCGGCGTGCGGCCGCCTCGCAATGACGCCGCTGGGAATGTGGTGATTTTTGTATGACCCGGCGCGAGACCTATCTCGATTGGAATGCGACGGCGCCGCTGCGGCCGAAGGCGAGGGCAGCGATGAATGCGGCGCTCGAGCGCTGCGGCAATCCCTCGTCGGTGCACCGGCAGGGCCGCGCGGCGCGGCAGCAGGTCGAGGCGGCGCGCGAGGCCGTCGCGGCGCTGATCTATGCGCCAGCCGACGCGATCATCTTCGTCAGCGGCGGCACCGAGGCGAACCATTTGGCCCTCCTCGGCAGCGGCAGGGAGCGCGTGCTGGTCTCGGCGGTCGAGCACAGCTCGGTCCTGCAGGTGGTGCCGACCGCCGAGACGATCCCGGTCGACGCCGGCGGCCGCGTCGACCCGGTGCAGCTCGACGCGCTGCTCGCCGCTGATCCGCGGCCGGCGATCGTATCGGTGATGCTCGCCAATAACGAGACCGGCGTCATACAGCCGGTCGCCGAGCTGGCGGCGGCGGCGCATGCGCGCGGCGCGCTGTTCCATTGCGACGCCGTGCAGGCCGCCGGCAGGATCCCGGTCGTCGCGGCGGAAACCGGTGCCGACCTCATCAGCCTGTCGGCGCACAAGCTCGGCGGCCCATCCGGCATTGGCGCGCTCGCCGTCATCGGCGACGTTGCGCTAATGCCGACCATCCGGGGCGGCGGGCAGGAGCGCGGCCGCCGTGCCGGCACCGAGAACCTGCCCGGCATCGCCGGCTTCGCCGGCGCCGCCGAGGCCGCCGCCGCCGGGATCGGCGAATACCGGCGGGTCGCTTCGCTGCGCGACCGGCTGGAGAGCGAAGCGCTGAGGGCGGTGCCGCAGGCGCTTACGATCGGCGCGGATGTGGCGCGGCTGCCCAATACGGCCTCGCTCGCGCTCCCCGGCGTCGCGGCCGAGACGCAGGTCATCGCGCTCGACCTTGCGGGAGTCATGGTCAGCGCCGGCGCCGCCTGCTCGTCGGGCAAAGTCGGCCCGAGCCATGTGCTGCGCGCCATGGGCCTCGCACCCGCGATCGCCGGCGCGACGATCAGGGTCAGCCTTGGCTGGACCACGACGGAGGACGACATCGCGCATTTTCTCGAAGTCTGGACCAGACTGGCGCGGCGCCTATCGGCGAAGGAAGCGGCATGAACGAGCAGCGCCCTAACGCCTTGCCGGTCTATCTCGACAACCAGGCCTCGACGCCGCTCGACCCGCGCGTGCTCGAGGCGATGCTGCCGTATTTCACCGAGCATTTCGGCAACCCGCACAGCGAAAGCCATGCCTATGGCAAGAACGCGATGGCGGCGATCGAGAGCGCGCGCGCCGCGGTCGCGCGGCTGATCGGCGCCGATCCGCGCGAGATCACGTTCACCTCGGGCGCCACCGAAGCCAACAACCTGGCGCTCAAGGGCGCCGCCCGCTTCGTCGGGCAGCACCCGACGGGCGGCACGCCGCGCGACAGGATCGTCACGCTAACGACAGAGCACAAATGCGTCCTCGAAAGCGGCGTGGCATTGGCACGCGAGGGGTTCGAGCTCGTCTCGTTGCCGGTCGAGCCGAACGGCCTCGTCGCGCTCGACCGGCTGGCCGCGGCGCTCGACGAGCGCACGCTGATCCTCTCGGTGATGGCGGCGCACAACGAGATCGGCATCATCCAGCCATTGGTCGAGATCGGCGCGCTGTGCCGCGAGAAGGGCGTCCTCTTCCACACCGACGCGGCGCAGGCCTTCGGCAAGATCCCGCTCGACGTCGAGGCGATGAACATCGACCTCATGAGCATCTCGGGTCACAAGATCTACGGTCCCAAGGGGATCGGTGCCCTTTACGTGCGTCGCAGGCCGCGTGTGCGCCTGGTGGCACTGATCAACGGCGGCGGCCAGGAGCGCGGCTTCCGTTCGGGCACCTTGCCGACG
>JBLMXS010000007.1:0-5845 GCA_050257895.1 Thiohalocapsa sp. | reverse complement strand
GATGTAGGCCATGTCGAACGGCGGGTCCTGCCGCATCAGCACGATGTCGAAGCCGGCGAGGTCGAGCTCCTCGAACTCGCCGAAGCGGTGGTGGTTGCCGTGCCGGCGGAAGACTTCGAGCGGGCGGCCGCGCGCCAACAGGCGGCCGTTGCGCAAGGTCAGCGCCTGCGGCAGGTAGTGATAGAGCGCATGCCCGCGGCGCTGCGCTTCGAGCGCCAGCGCGAAGGTCGAATCGGCGTCGATGTTGATCGTGTCGATCGGATCCATCTGGATCGCGATGGCGAGACCCATGGGCACCTCCTCGCTCACCCGCCCGTAAACGTATACAGCCCCCAACGTATACAGGCCGCGCCGCCCGCCGTCTCGCCCGCTGTCGCTGCCGTCGGTGCTGGGGCGGGACATCGGCGCTGCGGGGAAATTCTGGCCGGGATCGTCATCGAGCCGGCCTGAAAAGCGCCGCGAGCGCCGCCATATCCCGACAATGGCGACCACCCTTTTCGAAACGCAGGCGCCGCGGCCATTGGCCGACCGTCTGCGGCCGCAAAATCTCGGCGAGATTGTCGGGCAGGAGCATCTGCTGGGGCCGGAGGGGCCGATCGGCCGCATGGTAGCAGCGCGGCGGCTCGCCTCGATGATCCTGTGGGGACCGCCGGGCTGCGGCAAGACGACGATAGCCCGGCTGCTCGCGGCCGGCACGGACCTGGCGTTCGAGCCGCTATCGGCGGTGTTCTCCGGCGTCGCCGATTTGCGCAAGGTGTTCGAGGCGGCGAAAAAGCGCCGCGCCGCCGGGCAGGGGACGCTGCTCTTCGTCGACGAGATCCACCGCTTTAACCGGGCGCAGCAGGACGCGTTCCTGCCCTATGTCGAGGACGGCACGGTGATCCTCGTCGGCGCGACGACCGAGAACCCGTCCTTCGAGCTGATCGGCGCGCTGTTGTCGCGGGCGCAGGTCTTCGTGCTGCGCCGGCTCGACGACGCCGCCCTCGAAATCCTCGTCGAACGCGCCGAGACGCATCTCGGCCGCGCCCTGCCGCTGACCGAGGACGGCCGTGCCGCGTTGCGCGCGATGGCCGACGGCGACGGCCGCTTCCTGTTCAACCTGGTCGAGGAGATCGACCGCCTGCCGCGCGAGCCGCATCTCGGCCCGGGCGAGCTCGCCGAACTGGTGCAGCGCCGCGCGCCGCTCTACGCCAAGAGCCAGGAAGGCCACTACAATCTGATCAGCGCGCTGCACAAATCGCTGCGCGGCTCCGACACCGACGCGGCGCTCTACTGGCTGGCGCGGATGCTGGAAGGCGGAGAGGACCCCACCTACATCCTGCGCCGGCTGACCCGCGCCGCGGTGGAGGATATCGGGCTCGCCGACCCGCAGGCGGTGGTGCAGGCGCTCGCCGCCTGGGACGCCTACAATCGGCTTGGCTCGCCGGAGGGCGAGCTGGCGGTGGCGCAGCTGGTGATCTATCTGGCGACGGCGCCGAAATCGAACGCCGCGTATGTCGCGTTCGGCGAGGCGCGGCGTCTGGCGGACGAGACCGGCTCCCTGATGCCGCCGAAGCACATCCTCAACGCGCCGACCCGGCTGATGAAAGGGCTCGGCTACGGCAAGGGCTATGTCTACGACCACGCCACCGAAGAAGGGTTTTCCGGGCAGAACTATTTCCCGGACGGGGTCGAGCGGCGGCAGTTCTACCGCCCGGGCGAGCGCGGCTTCGAGCGCGAGATCAGAAAGCGCCTCGACTACTGGGACAAACTGCGCCAGCGAGGCGTCACCGATGGCTGAAATTGCCCCTGCGATGTCATCCCGGCGCAGGCCGGGATCCATGCCGACTACCCGCCGGGCGTTCGAAAAATGGATCCCGGCCTTGACATGGAAAGAGCCGGCGTGAGCGGCGTCAGCATCGTAACGGTGCGGGCGGAGGATGGGGCGGGACGGCTCGACCGCTGGTTCCGCCGGCATTATCCGGGGCTTGGCCACGGGCAGCTCGAAAAGCTGCTGCGCACCGGCCAGGTGCGCGTCGACGGCAAGCGGGCGCGGGCCGGCGATCCGGTGACGCCGGGCCAGGCGATCCGCGTCCCGCCGCTTCCTGCAGCAGGCCCGGCGGCACCGCCAGCCGCGACGCGGCTACGGCCGCAGGACACGGCGTTGCTGCGCGACGCCGTCCTCTACCGCGATGACTGGGCGATCGTCATCAACAAGCCGGCGGGGCTCGCGGTGCAGGGCGGCACCAACACCGAGCGCCATGTCGACGCCTTGCTTGACGCGCTGCGCTTCGATAGCGACGAGCGGCCGCGCCTCGTGCACCGCCTCGACAAGGACACCTCCGGCGTCCTGCTGATCGCCCGCAACGCGGCGGCGGCGGCATTCTTCACCCGCGCCTTCCGCGACAAGACGACGCGCAAGATCTACTGGGCTATCGTCGCCGGCCTGCCGTCGCCGCTGGAGGGCCGCATCGACCTGGCGCTGGCCAAGGGCGGCCCCCCGCGACGCGAGCGCGTCAGCCCGGACGAGGCCGGCAAGTCGGCCGTCACCTATTACCGCGTCCTCGACCATGCCGCGGACCGCGCGAGCTGGCTCGCCCTATTGCCGGTGACCGGCCGCACGCATCAGCTGCGGGCGCACTGCGCGGCGCTCGGCACGCCGATCCTCGGCGACGGCAAATACGGCGGCGCCGCCGCGCAATTGCCGGGCGGGGCGGCGGCGCACCGGCTGCATCTGCATGCCCGCAGCCTCCAGATCCCGCACCCCGACGGCGGCACGCTCGAGGTCACCGCGCCGCTGCCGCCGCATATGCGGAGGCTGTGGGAGTTCTTCGGCTTCGCCGGCGACGACCGGGATCCGTTTGGCGACTTGGATGTGAGCGAATGAAGCGCGTGTACAAGCAGGTCGAGACCCGCCCGGTCGCGGGCGGCTGGGGTGTCAGCCTCGACGGCAGGCAATTGCGGACCCCGGCGCGGACCGAGCTGGTCGTGCCGACCGCGGCGCTGGCCGAAGCGATTGCCGAGGAATGGGACGCGCAGCAGGACGAGATTCGTCCGGCGACGCTGCCGCTCTACCGCCTCGCCGCCACCGCCATCGACCGCACCGCCGTGCAGCGCGCGCGCGTCGTTGCCGACACCGCCAACTACGCCGGCACCGACCTCGTGTGCTACCGCGCCGACCACCAGCAGCCCGTGCTGGCGGCGCGGCAGCAGGCGGTGTGGCAGCCGCTCCTCGATTGGGCGACGCTGCGCTACGACGCGGCGCTCGCGGTGACCAGCGGCATCGTGCCGGCACGGCAGATGCCGGCGGCGTTGCAGGCGTTTGCGGCGGCCGTCGCGGCGCAGGACGATTTCCGGCTGACCGCACTGCAGACGCTGACCGCGGCGTGCGGCTCGCTGGTTATCGCGCTGGCGCTGATGGAGGGCCGCATCGACGCCGATGCGGCCTTCCACGCCTCGCAGCTCGACGAGACGTTCCAAATCGAAACCTGGGGCGAAGACGCCGAAGCCGCCGAACGCCGCCGCGCTCTCGCCGCCGACATCGAAGCGGCGGCCCGCTTCCTCCAGCTGCTGGCACCGTAGGAGGGGTTGAGCAACGCGAAGCCCATCACGGCGCCGGATCAGTCGCTTTCGCTGTTTGGCATCGCACCGGATTGATGGGCTTCGCTCCGCTCAACCCAACATGCGCGCTTACGCCATTTCGCGGTGGCGCAGGAACTGGAAGAACTCGACGCCCTCGCGCAGGCGGCGGCGCATCATCTGCGGGCTCTTCACCATCTCGGCGAGCAATGACGCGATCTTCTGGCGGCGGAAATAGAAGCGCCGGTAGAAGGTTTCCAGCGACTCGAAAATCTCGGTGTGCGACAGATGCGGGTAGTGCAGCGGCGCGATCTGCACCCCGTGATCGTCGATCAGCTCGGCATGCGCAATGTCGAGCCAGCCCTGGTTGACCGCCTGGCGGTAGAGCTCGGTGCCGGGGTAGGGCGCGGCGAGCGAGACCTGGATCGTGTGCGGGTTGATCTCGGCCGCGAAGCGGATCGTCTCCTCGATCGTCTCCTTGCTCTCGCCGGGGAGCCCGAGGATGAAGGTGCCGTGGATCGTGATCCCGAGCTCGTGGCAGTCCTTGGTGAAGCGGCGCGCGATGTCGATCCGCATCCCCTTCTTGATGTTGTTGAGGATCTGCTGGTTGCCGGTCTCGTAGCCGACCAGCAGCAGCCGGAGGCCGTTGTCGCGCAGCACCTCCAAGGTCGCGCGCGGCACGTTGGCCTTGGCGTTGCACGACCAGGTGACCCCGAGCTTGCCCAGCTCGCGGGCGATCGCCTCGGCGCGCGGCCGGTCGTCGGTGAAGGTGTCGTCGTCGAAGAAGAATTCCTTGACCTGCGGGAAATAGCTTTTCGCCAGCCGGATCTCTTCGATCACGTGCTCGACGCTGCGCACCCGGTAGCGGTGGCCGCCGACGGTCTGCGGCCACAGGCAGAAGGTGCATTTCGAGCGGCAGCCGCGGCCGGTGTAGAGCGAGAGATATGGGTGCTGCAGATAGCCGATGAAGTAATCCTCCACCTTCAGGTCGCGCTTGTAGACCTCGGTAACGAACGGCAGCCGGTCCATGTCTTCGAGGACGGCGCGCGGCCGGTTGTGGACGATACGGCCGCCGCGATCGCGCCACGACAGCCCGTCGATGTCGTCGAACGCGCGCCCTTCGGCGACCTCCTTGATCGTGAAGTCGAATTCCTCGCGCGCGACGAAATCGATGCCGCGCGATGCGGCGAGGCCGGCTTCCGGCTCGACCGCCACCTTGGCGCCGACCAGGCCGATCTTCAGCCGCTTGTTGTGATCCTTGAGCGCCTCGGCGACCTTGAGGTCGGCGGCGAAGGACGGTGTCGAGGTATGCAGCACCGCCAGCTCGTAATCGGCGGCGAGCGGCAGCACATCGGCGAGCTTGAGGCGCGCCGGCGGCGCATCGATAAGCCGGCTCTCGGGCACCAGCGCCGCCGGCTGGGCCAGCCAGGTCGGGTACCAGAACGAGCGGATCTCGCGCCGCGCCTGGTAGCGCGAACCGGCGCCGCCGTCGAACCCGTCGAACGACGGCGGGTGCAGAAACAGGGTCTTCATCATGCCGGTCTATCCCCTTCGACCCGCATCCGCCCGTTCGGCTCGACACGGAACAGCTGATTGCGCCACGACACGCTGCGGCCGCAGAAACTACCCAGAAACACCGCGAAGGACAAAGCATCGCGCAACGGCAGCAGCCACAGCGCGCCGCGCGGCAGCTGCAGCCAGCGCGCCACCGCCACCGCCGCCGCCAAGCGCACCGCGAGCGAGAGCCCGACGCAGGCCCAGGCCGGCCCGCTGCCGACGAGCGCAGCGGCGAGCGCCGTCAGCATCACTGTGTGCGTGATGACCGACCCGGCAAAGCCGACCGGCGCCATCGCCCGCGAGGTGCGCGCCCAGCGTAGCTCGTGGCGCCACAGGCTCCAGAACGAGGGTTCCCACACCCGGTTGGCGACGATGTAGGGCGCCAGCACCGCGGCGAGGCCCAGCCGGCGCACCGCCGAGCCCATGCGGTGGTCGTCGGCGAGCTCGTCGCGCAGCGGCGCAAAGCCCCCGATCCGCTGCAAGACCTCGCGCCGCAGCGCGATTGTCGCGCCGAAGCAGCCGCCGCCGACATCCAGCATGTCGCCGAGCAACGCCCCCGGCAGGAAGCCGAAATTGATGTGCAACGCCGCCAGCACCGACCACGCCCCGGGATCGGCCGCGACGCCCTTATAGGGGCAGGTGACGATGCCGACCGACGGGTCCGCCAGCGACGCCGTGACGGCGGCGAGATAGTCCGGGCCGACCCGCATGTCGCTGTCGGCGATGACGA
>JBLMXS010000006.1:0-3522 GCA_050257895.1 Thiohalocapsa sp. | reverse complement strand
CGCATCCAGGCGGAGGAAAGCGGACTGACCAAGCGCGAGCTCTTGGAGCTGACGCGCGACCGCGACAAGCTTGAGCGCGCCTTGGGCGGCATCAAGGAGATGGGCGGGCTGCCCGACATCCTGTTCGTGATCGACACCAACAAGGAGGCGATCGCGGTGCAGGAGGCCAACAAGCTGCGCATCCCGGTCGTCGCGATCCTGGACAGCAACTCCTCGCCCGACGGCATCGCCTACCCGATTCCGGGGAATGACGACGCGATGCGGGCAATTCACATGTACTGCGACCTCGTGGCATCGTCGGTGCTCGACGGGCTGCAGGCCGAGCTGGCGGCGGCCGGCGTCGATGTCGGCGCGCGGCCCGAGCTGCCGGCCGAACTGCCCGACGATGCGGCGGCGGAGCAGCTGCTCGAAGAGGCGATGCCCGACGTGGCGGCTGCCGAAGGCGTCGCCGGTGCGGAGGCGACCCCCGCAGCCGAATGACCGCCGCAATGATTTACGCACGAGAGGATTGAGCCGATGGCCGAGGTGACCGCGGCGCTGGTCAAGGAACTGCGCGACAAGACCGGCGCCGGAATGATGGATTGCAAGCGCGCGCTCGGCGATACCGGCGGCGACATCGAGGCGGCGGTCGACTGGCTGCGCAAGAAGGGGCTCGCCGCCGCCGCCAAGAAGGCCGGCCGGGTCGCCGCCGAGGGGCTGGTCGGGGTCGCGACGCGCGGCGCCGCCGGCGCCGTCGTCGAGGTCAACGCCGAGACCGATTTCGTCGCGCGCAACGAATTGTTCCAGGCCTATGTGCGGGCGGTCGCGGCGCTGGCCATCGAGTGCCCTGGCGACGTCGAGGCGCTGAAGGCGATGCCCTATCCCGGAACCGGCCGCAGCGTCGCCGACGAATTGACCGAGCTGATCGGCCGCATCGGCGAGAACATGGTGCTGCGGCGCGCCGAGCGGCTGGCGGTCCGCGCCGGGGTCGTCGCCTCCTACGTGCACAACACACTAGGCCCCGGGCTCGGCAAGATCGGCGTCCTGGTGGCGCTCGAGTCGGAGGCGGGCGAAGACGTGCTGACGCCGCTCGGCCGGCAATTGGCGATGCAGGTCGCCGCCGCCAACCCGCTCTACCTCGACATCGCCGCGGTGCCGGCGGCGGCACTCGAGCGCGAGCGGGCGGTGTTGCTCGACCAGGCGAGAGGCACTGCCAAGACCGAGGAGATCGCCGAGAAAATGGTCGAAGGCCGGCTGCGCAAGTTCTACGAGGAGACCGTGCTGCTCGAGCAGATCTTCGTGATCGACGGCGAGGGCAAGAACCGCGTCGGCAAGGTCGTCGAAGCCGCCGCCAAGGAAGCCGGCAAGCCGATCCGGGTCGCCGCTTTCGCGCGCTACGCGCTCGGCGAAGGCATCGACAAGCCGACCAGCGATCTCGCCGCCGACGTCGCGGCGCAGCTGAAGCACTGAGCCACTCCGCCTCCTGATCCTGCCGGCCCCCACCCCGACCCTCCCCTACCGGCAGGGTCGGAGTGGAGGATCTGCAGCGACGAAATGCGATAACGCCGCCGCAACCGGTTTGGTGTAGATTGCGCAGCGTTTCGCGAACGGGTTCGTGCTCGGGGGCTACAGGACGCCAATGCCAGCCGCTCTCAAGTACCGCCGCGTCCTCTTAAAGATCTCCGGCGAAGCGCTGATGGGCGAGCGCGATTACGGCCTCGACCCGGTCATGGTCGCCGGCATCGCCGAGGAGATCGCGGCGGTGCACGAGCTCGGCGTCGAATTGTGCCTGGTGATCGGCGGCGGCAACATCTTCCGCGGCCTGTCGGGCGCCGCGGTCGGCATGGAGCGTGCCTCCGGCGACTACATGGGCATGCTGGCCACCGTCATCAATTCGCTGGCGATGCAGAACGCCCTCGAACGCCGCGACATCGCCACCAGGGTGCAGTCGGCGATCTCGATGCAGGCAGTGTGCGAGCCCTATATTCGGCGCCGCGCGCTGCGCCATCTCGAAAAGGGCCGCGTCGTCATCTTCGCCGCCGGCACCGGCAACCCGTTCTTCACGACCGATACGGCGGCGGCGCTGCGCGCCTCGGAGATGGGCTGCGATGCCCTCCTGAAGGCGACCAAGGTCGACGGCGTCTACGATGCCGACCCGCATCGCGTGCCCGGCGCGCGACGGTTCGAGCGGCTGAGCTATCACACCGTGCTGGCACGCGACCTGCAGGTGATGGACGCCTCGGCGATCGCGCTGGCGCGCGAGAACCGCATTCCGATCCTCGTCTTCTCGATCTTCGAGAGCGGCGGCTTCGCGGCAGTCGTGCAGGGAGGGGGGCGCTATACGATCATCGAAGAGACCGGCGAGACCGGCATCGATGACGCCGGATAACACCCGGACAACACGCAGAGAAACGAAACCGCAAGGGATGCACACGCCATGGCGCAAGAAGAGCTGCTGAAGGACCTCGGCCGTCGCATGGACGGCGCTGTCCAGGTATTGCGCAAGGAATTCGGCGGGCTGCGCACCGGGCGCGCCTCGGCCAGCCTGTTGGAGCCGGTGCAGGTGGCGGCCTATGGCAACACCGTGCCGCTCAACCAGGTGGCCAGCGTCAACGTGCCGGAGCCGCGCCTCATCACCGTCCAGGTGTGGGACCGCGGCCTCGCCAAGGCGGTCGACAAGGCGATTCGCGAGTCGGGGCTCGGGCTCAACCCGCAGACCGAGGGCCAGACGATCCGCGTGCCGATCCCGGAACTCAACGAGGAGCGGCGGCGCGAGCTGACGCGGGTGGCGGCCAAGTATGCCGAGGAGGCGCGCGTCGCGGTGCGCAAGGTGCGCCAGCACGGCATCGAGGCGCTGCGCCGGCTCGAAAAGGACGGCGACCTCTCGCAGGACGAGCAGCGCAAGCTGCAGGGCGACATCCAGCACCTGACCGACGATCACATCAAGCGCATCGACGAGACGCTGGCGCAAAAGGACAAGGAAATCCTGCAGGTCTGATGAGCCTCGCCGCTGCCCATCCGCACAAGCTGCCGCGCCACGTCGCGATCATCATGGACGGCAACGGCCGCTGGGCGAAGGCCCGCGGGCTGCCGCGCATTGCCGGCCATCGCCGCGGCGCCGAAGCGGTGCGCCGCACCCTCGTCGCCGCCGCCGAGATCGGCATTCCCTATCTGACTCTGTTCGGATTTTCCTCGGAGAACTGGAGGCGGCCGCTCGGCGAGGTCGACGACCTGATGGGCCTCTTGCGCCATTACCTGCGGGGCGAGATCGCCGAATTGCACCAGAACGGCGTGCGCCTCAGGGTGATCGGCGAGCGGGCGCGGCTGTCGCCGGACATCGTCGGGATGATCGCGCATGCCGAGGCGCTGACGCGGGAGAATGGCGGCGTCAACCTGACGATCGCGCTGTCCTATGGCGGGCGGGCCGAGATCGCCGCTGCCGCGCGCGCCATCGCCGCCAAGGTGGCGGCCGGCGAGCTGATGCCGGCGGCGATCGACGAGGCGCTGATCGCCGGGCATCTGTTCACCGCCGAATTGCACCAG
>JBLMXS010000005.1:0-20006 GCA_050257895.1 Thiohalocapsa sp. | reverse complement strand
GGGAAAGCCGCCGGCCGAGCTGACGATCGCGCCGGTGAATGGTCTGCCGCCCGTGCCCGAGATCCCGGCCGGGCTGCCGTCGGCATTGTTGCAGCGGCGGCCCGACATCGCCGCCGCCGAGCGACGGATGGCGGCGGCGAACGCGCAGATTGGCGTCGCCGAGGCGGCGTTCTTCCCCGACCTCACGCTGTCCGGCGATTACGGCACCGAGTCCGAGCGCATCGCCAGGCTGACGGCCGCCCCGAGCCGGGTCTGGTCGATCGGCGCCAGCCTTGTCCAGACCTTGTTCGACGCCGGCTTGAACAAGGCGAAGGTGGCGCAGCAGCGCGCCCTGGTCGAGGCGGCGGTCGCCGATTACCGGCAGGCGGTGCTGACCGGGCTGCAGCAGGTCGAGGACGAGCTGGCGGCGTTGCGCATCCTCGCCGACCAGCTGGCCGCGGCGGAGCGCGCCGTCACCGCCGCGCGCGAGGCCGAGCGCATCCTTTTCAACCAGTACAAGGCCGGCACGGTCGCCTTCACCAATGTCGTCGTGGCGCAGACGACGGCGCTCACTAATGCCGAGACCGTGGTCAACATCAGCCAGAGCCGGCTGTTGGCGGCGGTGGCGCTGATCGAGGCGCTGGGCGGCGGGTGGGATGCCGTGCAGCTCCCCGGCATCGAGCGGATCGAGGCCGACACCCCGCTCGACCTCAATCCGCTGCCTCCGGCCGACGCGTTTTCCAACAGTTTCTGGGACGCCCTGCCAAAGCTGTGGTGAGCGAGTGCCAGCTGCGTAACCGGTCGCGCAAACGAGTTGGGTTAGCTCTGACTGTTTCGCGAAAACAGGTGCTTGCCGAGTTGCAAACGATGACTTATCTGTATCGCGGTCGTTACAAAGCGCGGCGGATTGTCGCGCAGGTCGGGAGGAAAAACATGAAACAGGCTCGCTCGTCCCGGCACCTTTACAGAATGTGGCATCGCGGCGACAAGGCGACGATCGATCACTTGGTCCGCGCGATCGCCAGCGGCAAAGACGACGCCGCAGCGCCCGCTGTCACCCCCTCCCACTCGGCCTTCACCGCCTCAGGACTGGCGGTCGAGGCGCAAATCCGCAAGGCAGCCTTACCGAGCCCGGTCGGCCTCGCGATGTTCTAGCCGGGTTCCGGCCGCTCCTCTCAGAAACGAGGGCGGAAAAGCGCAGCGCATTCCGCCATCGCGCCAGGTGCGCGTGTGGCGGCGGAATGCGCTTTGCTTTCCGCCCTTCAGTGCTCGCGCGTGCGGTCGATTCCGATTGCGGACAGGCGACGCCTATGCGACAGGCCTGCGGCTGCAGTGCTTGAGGAGGAACGTGAGAGAATGCCGAAACGGTCGGAGGGACGGGTCGCGCTGGTCACCGGCGGCGCCAGGGGCATCGGCGAGGCGACGGCCGAGCGGCTCGCCGAGGATGGCGCCCATATCGCGATCGGCGACCTCGACGGCGCCGGCGCCGAGCAGACCGCGGCCCGCATCGCCGGCGCCTACGGGGTCAAGGCGATCGGGCTCAAGATGAACGTCGCGGCCGCCGCCGAGGTCGAGAAGGCGGTCGAGGAGATAGCGCTGCGGCTCGGTTCGCTCGACATTCTCGTCAACAACGCCGGCATCACCCGCGACAACCTGATCCACAAGATGACCGACGACGATTGGGATGCGGTCGCCGCCGTGCACCTGAAGGGCGCCTTCCTGTGCTCGCGCGCGGCGCAGCGCGAGATGGTGAAGCGCAATTGGGGCCGCATCGTCAACCTGTCGTCGGTGTCGGCGCTTGGTAACCGCGGACAGACCAACTACTCGACCGCCAAGGCCGGCCTGCAAGGCATGGTGAAGACGCTGGCGATCGAGCTCGGACGCTACGGCATTACCGCCAACGCCGTCGCCCCCGGCTTCATCGACACCGAGATGACGCGGGCGGTGGCGATCCGCCTCGGCCGCGACCCCGAGGAGTGGAAGGAGGAGCGCGCCCGCGAGATCCCGGTGCGCCGCGCTGGCGTGCCGCGCGACATCGCCAACGTCATCGCCTTTCTGTGCAGCGAGGAGGCCTCGTTCGTTTCCGGTCAAGTCATCTACGTCGCCGGCGGCCCGCGCGGTTAGGGTCACTACGGATGCCTTGCCCCTCACCCTGTCCCTCTCCCCGCTTGGCGGGGCGAGGGACGAACTTGCGTCGCCCGTACCAAATTCTCCCTCTCCCCGCTTGCGGGCGAGAGGGCTGGGGTGAGGGGGGCTCGAGGTACGCCTACCGCTTGAACAGCGCCTCGGCGCCCGTGCGCTGCTTCTGCTTGGCGGCGATTTCGGCGCGGGCGCGGGCGATCTCGCTCTCGAGGTCGGCGATGTATTCTTCGAGCTCGGCAACCGCCAACAGTGTCAGATCCTTCGGCTTCGGCTTCTGACGCTGCGGCAACAGATCCTCTTCGTCCATGATAATCCCTCCGATTGGGCGCCACGCGGCTTCCCTCGTGCCGTGCCGCCCATTATATGCATGACAAAAGCGCCTGTCGGCGCGACGCCAAATCGGAACTTTGCCATGCCTGTTCCATTGATGCCGAAAGCGACCGCCGTGTGGCTGGTCGAAAATACCTCGCTCAGCTTCGATCAGATTGCCGATTTCTGCGGCCTGCACCCACTCGAGGTGCAGGCGATCGCCGACGGCGAGGTCGCGGTGCAGATGCAGGGGCTCGATCCGGTCGCCAACGGCCAGACGACGGCCGATGAGATCACCCGCTGCCAGGCCGACCCGGAGGCGCGGCTCAAGCTGTCGCCGCAGGCGCTGCCGCAGCAATTCGTCCGCCACAAGGGGCCGCGCTATACCCCGATCGCGAAGCGCCAGGACAAGCCGGATGCGATCGCCTACCTGTTGCGCAACCATCCCGAACTGTCGGACGCGCAGATCTCGAAGCTGATCGGCACCACCAAGCCGACGATCGCCGCGGTGCGCGACCGCACGCATTGGAACAGCGCCAACATCAAGCCGCGCCACCCGGTCGGGCTCGGCCTGTGCACGATGGAGGAGCTGGACCAGGCCGTCGCCCGCGCCTTGCGCAGCCGCGGCCCGGCCGAACCGGAAGCCGGCGCCGAACTGGAGCCCGGCAGCGAGGAGAGCGAGGTCATCGAGACCTGAGCGCTACGTCTCTGCATCAAATCTCTCCCCTCAAGACGTCATGGCCGGGCTTGACCCGGCCATCCACGTGAAGCGGCACGTGGATCCCCGGATCAAGTCCGGTCAAGCCCGGGGATGACGAGCCATTGGTGGTGTCCTGAGACTTCGAGCCGGCGGCAGGGGCAGTTACAGCTGCACCTGCGAGCGGCGGAACTTGCGCATCAGGATCACGACCAGCGGCACCAGCAACGGCAGGGCCGAAATCGCCGCGGCGACGCCGAGGCGCGGGTTGGCGATGCCGAAGGCATAGCGGATGCTCAGCGTCGACAGCACCTCGGTGGTGCTGGCCGGGCCGCCGCCGGTGACGAAGAAGGTCGGGTTGAAGTCGCCCAGCGCAAAGATCATCGCGAGCAGCGTGCAGATCAGATAGAGGTTCCTCAGCATCGGAAAGATGACGTGAACGAAGGCGCGGAAGGTGTTGGCGCCGTCGACCATCGCGGCATCGCGGATCTCCAAGGGGATCGCCATCCGCCCGGCCAGCAGGATCACGGTCCAGAACGGCAGCGATTTCCAGATGTGCGACAGCATCGCCGCGGGGAGCGCCGTCCAGCGCATCGCCAGCCAGTCCGGCGCGGTGACCCCGAACAGCTGGTAGATCAGGTTGTTCAACAGGCCGTACTCGCCGTTCAACAGCCAGTGGATCGACATGAAGGCGGGCTGCGCCGGCATCGCCCACGGCAGCACGAAGACCATCAGGAGCGCCTTCGTCCACCAGCCGCGGCGCATGAAAAACCCCGACAGCAAGAGGGCGCAGAACATCTTGAGATTGATCGCGGCGCCGACGAACAGCGCGGTGTTCACGACGGTACGCAGGTAGATCGGATCGGAGACCAGCTCGGCGTAGAGGTGCGGCTGACTGCCCATCCACACGCCGAAGCCGATCGGGTAGACGACGAAGGCGAGGAATATCGCGACGTAAGGCGCGCACATCGCCAGCGCCCAGCCGTATTCGGAGCGCTGCAGGTGGCCACGCCAGAACCGCGCGCCGGGCTGCCAGCGGACCGACTGGACCGGGAGTGGCGTCAACGTGCGGACAAGATCGCTCATCGGTAGCCTTCAAAGGGGGTGCCGAAGCAGTGTACCCGATCCGCGCGGCGTCCCCAGTGCCGATTGCCGCAGCCACGGCACTCGATACAATTTCGCCGCCATCGCGTAACCTGCCGAGGCTTTGCGGCGGGAGGCGCGATTGACCGACATCGAATGGAACGGCGGCGACCTGCCGACCTTTGTCACCCATCTCGAATGCAGCCTTACCGGCGAACGCTACCCGGCAGACCGGCTGCACGGCCTGTCGCGCGCGGGCAGGCCGCTCTTGGTGCGCTACGATCTCGACGGCGTGCGCCGGGCGCTGCCGCGTGAGGCGCTCGGGGCGCGCCCGCAGACGCTGTGGCGCTACCGCGAGCTCCTGCCGGTGCGGCGGCCGGTAAACGTCCTGTCCCTCGGCGAGGTCGTCACGCCGCTGGTGCCGCTGCCGCGCATTGCCGGCCGGCTCGCAAAAGGGGGGGAACTCCTCGTCAAGGACGAGGGGCGGCTGCCGACCGGTTCGTTCAAGGCGCGGGGGCTGGTGCTCGCGGTGTCGATGGCCAAGGAGCTGGGGGTCACCAGCATGGCGATGCCGACCAACGGCAATGCCGGCTCGGCGATGGCGGCCTACTGCGCCCGCGCCGGCATCAAGGCGACCGTCTTCTGCCCGGACGACACGCCCGATGTGAATGTCCGCGAGATCGCGATGCAGGGCGCCGAGGTGTTCCTCGTCGACGGGTTCATCGACGATTGCGGCCGTCTCGTCGCTGAGGGCGAGAAGGAGGTCGGCTGGTTCAACTGCTCGACGCTGCGCGAGCCGTACCGCATCGAGGGCAAAAAGACGATGGGGATCGAGCTGGCCGAGCAGCTCGGCTGGCAGGTGCCGGACGTCATCTTCTACCCGACCGGCGGCGGCACCGGCATCATCGGGATGTGGAAGGCCTTTGCCGAGCTTGAGGCGCTCGGCTGGATCGGATCGAAGCGGCCGCGCATGGTCGTCGTGCAGGCTGCGGGCTGCGCGCCGATGGTCAAAGCCTGGCAGGAGGGCGTCGAGCACGCGCCGCGCTGGCAGGACGCGCATACCTTCGCCGCCGGCATCCGGGTGCCGCAGGCGGTCGGCGATTTCCTGATCCTGCGCGCGGTGCGCGAGAGCGGCGGCTTTGCGATCGCCGTCGACGACGCCGCGATCATGCAAGGCTGGTGCGAGGTGGCGGCCGAGGAGGGGCTGCTGCTGTGCCCCGAAGGGGCGGCGACCTATGCCGCCTACAAGGCAGCCCTGGCCGATGGCCGCGTCCGGCCGGGCGAGCGGGTGGTGCTGTTCAACTGCGCCACCGGGCTCAAATACCCGATGCCGCCCGCCGGCACGCCGCTGAAGCTTGCCGAAGGGCTCGATTGGCGCCGTTTGAAGCCGAGCATCGGCTGACCAGGCTGTCCGGCTGCTTCAACCACTGTCGCATCGGCGGCCGGTTGTGCTAAGAGCCGGCAAAACAACGCGCGGCCGGGAGCAGACGTGCTGCAAGCCGTCTGGAATCGCCAAAACAACATGTTATGGTGCGCTGCTGGTCGCGGCAATGGAGAGCCCCTGAAGCGGTGTGGAATGGGTTTCTGCGCCTGTCGCTCGTGTCGTGCCCAGTGCGTCTCGCGCCGGCAACGAGCGAGTCCGACAGGATCACACTCGACCGGCTGAACTCGCGGACCGGCAACCCGGTGACGCAGCAATTCGTCGACTCGCGGACCGGCGACGTCGTTGGTGGCGACGCCGTGATCAGCGGTTATCCCGGCGGTTCCGGTTACGCGACGCTCAGCGAGGGCGAACTCGCCGGCCTTGCCAGCGAGCCTGCCAACGTCGTCGAAGTCGCGCATTTCGCGCCGCGCGACCAGGTCGACCGGGCGCGGCTCGAAGACAGCTACTACATGTACCCGGACGGCCAGCTCGCTCCGGACACGCTCGAGGCGCTGCGTGTGGCGATGCAGCGCAGCGGCTGCGACGCGCTCGGCTATGTCCGCCTTGGCGAGCACGAGCGGCTGGTGCTGATCCAGGTGCACGGGGCCGGCCTCTTGCTGTCGACGCTGCGGCCGCCGCGGCGGCTCCAACCGGCGGCATTCGCCGAGCGTCCGGAAAGCGCGCTGCCGGCCGAACAGATCGAATTCGCCCAGTCGCTGATCCAGCGGCGAATGCTCCAGTCCGACCCCAACGCGCTGGAGGACCGCTTCGAGGCGCGCCTGCGCGCGTTGCTCGAGCAGAAGCTTGGCGGGCCGCTGCCGGCACGCCAGCGGACCGCCGCCCCGCCGCCACCACCGCCGCCGCCGGCACCGCCTTCGCCGCAGCCGGAAGCGGCGGCGATGGCGCCGGCACCGGAGCCCGCGCCGCCGCCGGAACCTCCGGCGCCGGAACCCGAACCCGAAGCCGAAGTCGAGAGCGCGCCCGAGGGCGACGTGCTGGCCGGCGGGCCGGAGCCGGTCGCTGCGGAGCCGACCCCGCCGGAGGTCGAGGCGGCCGAAAAGGCCGCAGCCGAAGCCAGCGCCGCCGCGGCGCGTGAGCCCGAGCCGCCGCCCGAGGGCGCGGTTCTCGCCGGCGAGCCGGAGCCCCAGCCCGAGCCGGAGCCCCAGCCCGAGCCGGAGGCGGCAGCGCCGCCACCCCCACCATCGCCGCCGGCGCAACCCCCGGCAGCGGCAGCTCCACCACCTCCGCCGGCGGCCGAGCCGCCGCCGGTGCAGTCGTCCGACGAGCAGGCGCGGGCGCGCGCCGAACAGTCGCTGTTCGGCCAGCAAACCGCGACCGGCGGCACGCAGGCGGGGCGCGAGCTCGGCACCGAGATCCTGCTGCATATCATGGGGCTCGGCGACCGGCGCTTTGTCGAGCCGGGCTGGGCCGGCAGCCCGGGGAGCCGCCGGCAGATCGAGGCGATGAGCATCCGGCCGCGCGACGAGCTCGAGCCGAGCGCCGTCGAGTTCCGCGTCTTCGCGCAGGAGGGCCGCGCCACCGCCTGGGTCAGCAACGGCAACTATGCCGGGACGCGCGGCCGCGAATTGCCGTTGACCGGGTTTGCGGTGCGCCCGGCGCCGGAATTCCGCGACCGCTTCGACATCGTCTACGAGGGCTGCTTTTTCGACGGCGGCGTCGTCGGGCCGAAACGCAACGGCGAGATCTGCACCTCGCCGGTCCCGAACGACCCGCTGGAAGCCGTGCGTGTGACGATCGTCGAGCAAGGCGCTGGGGGTTAGAGGCTGAGCGCCTGCGCGTAATCCCGGAAGCTTGACCCGGGGATCTGGTTCAGCCCGGGCAGATGGCCGGGTCAGGCCCGGCCATGACGATGTTAAGGGTCGCGTGCTCTACAGCCGGAGCCGGCGTTCGAGGATGTCGGGCAGGTCGTTCTCGATCAGCACGACATCACCGCCGGCAAGGTGACCGTCGAGCCAGGCGCGCGCCTCGCCGAAGGTCGGGCAGGCGACGATTTCGCGCTCCGGCGCCGCCTCGGCGAAGGCCGCCGCCAGCGGCGCCACGCGGTGCGGCGCGACCGCCAGCAGGACATCGACGTGGCGGGCGGCGAGCTGGCCGATGCGGCGGTGCTCGGCGTCGTGGGCGCTGCCCAGCTCCGCCATCCCCGGTGTCACCAGGATGCGGCGGCCGCCGTTCGGCCGTAGGCAGTCGAGCAGCGACAGCGCCGAGGCGAAGCCGACCGGGTTCGAATTGTAGGCGTCGTCGATCACCACCGCGCCGTTGCCCTGGCGCTTCACCTCGAGGCGATGGGCGATCTGCGGCGTGCTCTTCAGCGCCGCGACGACGTCGGCCGGCGCCAGGCCGAGGGTGCAGGCGGCGGCGAAGGCGAGGGCGATATTGGGTCCCTGGTGCAGGCCGTAGAGCGGCGCCCGCAGCTCGTAATCGGCGCCGCGCCAAACGACGCTGGCGACGATGCCGTCGGGTTCCTGGCGCAAGGTGCGGATGACGAGCGGGGCGTCGGGATCGGCCCCGACCGTCACGACGATGTCGCCGTGTCGGGTGGCGAATTCGCGCGGCCAGGCGAATTCCAGGACGTCGGCAGCGACGATGACAGCGCCGCCATTGTCGCGCACCGCCTCGGCCAGCTCGAACTTGGCGTGCGAGACCGCGTCCAAGGTCTTGAAGCGCTCGTAATGCGCCTTGCCGATCGCGGTGATGATGCCGAGATTGGGCGGCGTCAGCGCGCACAGCCGCGCAATTGAGCCAATTCCGTAAGCCCCCATCTCGACGACGAAATAGCGGTGATGCGGTTGCAGCCGCTCGCGGATGACGCGGGCGATGCCCATTGCGGTGTTGACGCTGCCCGGCGTGATCAGGGTGGGCGCAGCCGTTTCAAGCACATGCCCAAGGATGTGCTTGACCGAGGTCTTGCCGTAGGAGCCGGTGATGCCGATGACGGTCGGCTTGAGGCGGTTCAGCTTGTCGTGCGCCTCTCGCCAATAGCGCCGCTGCACCCGCGCCTCGAACGGCATCAGCAGCAGGTTAGCGGCGACCAGCAGCAGCGGGATGAGCTGGACGGCGGCGAGCCAGACAAAGCAGGACCACGCCAGCAGAAGAGCAATCGAGGAGAAGCTTTCGAGCCTGACGGCCGGCGCCAGCCCGGCCAGCAAAAGCCCCTCGACCAGCGTCGCCACCAGGCCCAGCGCGGCCGCCAATCCAAGGCCAATGCCATAGATCCGCTTCGCCCGGGCCGTCATGGCGAGCGGTTTCTTGGCGGTCTTGCGAGGGTCGCTTTCGCACCAGGCGGCGATCAGGAACGCGACGCCGAGCAGCGCCGGCGATAGGAAGAAGACGGAGATCCACAACGCGCCAACCGCCGCCTGCAGCACGAACAGCGCCACCAGCGCCGCTGACACGCGGCGGTCCCAGCCGCCGCTTGCAACCAGCCAGCGCAGGAAGCGGCTTCCGTCGTATTCCTCCTGCTGGAAAAGGTGCAGGAAGGTCAGCAGCCGGCGCGCGGCGAAGATCGCGAAGCCGAGCAGCATGAACAGCATCAGGGCAAAACCGATCATGCCACCTGCTCCAGGAATTCGCCGAGGCGCTGGACCAGCTGGTGGTGGCCGTCGGTCAGGATGTCGAGATGGCCGAAGCCACGCAGGATGACGAGGCGGGCGTTGGGAATCAGGCGTTCGAGGCGCATGCCGATATCGGGCGGGGTGTCGCGGTCCTGGTCACCATAGATCAACACCACCGGCACGCGGATCGCACGCGCTGGCGCGCTCAGATCCTCGTTGACCGCCTTGACCAGCACCTGCCGCATCAACGGGCTCGCCTCGCGGTAGTCGGCGCTGCCAAAACGGTCGCGCAGCCGCTCGCGCGCCGGGCCTTCGGAAACCAACTGGCGGGCCAGCCGGAACGCCCAGCGCCGGGCCAGCAGACGGGTGCGGGCCGGCAGCGAACGCTGCGGCGGCAGCCCCGGTGCCGCTACCAGGAACAGCCCCGACAGCGCCTCCGGATGGCGCCCCGCCAGCTGCAGCCCGACCCGGCAGCCGAACGAATGCGCCACCCAGATCCGACGCACCGGTGCCGCCGCTTCTATCTTCCTCTCCCCCGCAAGCGGGGGAGAGTTAGGGTAATGCGGCGCACCCTGCCCTGACCCCCACCCCAACA
Source organism: Thiohalocapsa sp. (assembly GCA_050257895.1). GTDB lineage: Bacteria > Pseudomonadota > Alphaproteobacteria > ATCC43930 > CGMCC-115725 > DATARH01. Next base: position 10,206 of record JBLMXS010000005.1, on the reverse strand, counting down.
CTCCCCCGCGTGCGGGGGAGGGAGAAGAGATGCTTGCGGGGGAGCGAGAAATGCGCAGCCATTCGGCCACCGCGTCGGCGTAGTCGGCGGTGCTCCAGGCAGAGGGCGGCGGCGGCGCGGCGCCGAAGCCGGGCAGGTCGAGCAAGACGGCGTCGGCGCGATGGCGCAGCGCCTGCGCCAACGGCAGCAGCGCGCGGTGCGTCTGCCCCCAGCCATGCGCACCGACCAGCTCCACCCCTGCGCCCGGCGAATCGCGGGGGATGCGGAACAGCGCCAGCTGGCCGCCGGCGACCGGCACCATGTCGGCCGTCATGCCGTCTGCCTGCGGCAATTGTGCCGGAAGCGGCGCTGCGGGTAGCTTCTTCGCGGCAAGGCGTTGACGACCTCGTAAATCGCGTTCGCAGCGTGGGGTACAGGATGGCGAGCAAGAATGAAACCCGTGTCGCGGTGTTCCTCGGCGGCCGCTCGCCCGAACACGATGTCAGCGTCATCACCGGGTTGCAGGCGCTGAAGGCGATCGACCAGACGCGGTTTGCCGCCTTCCCGGTCTATGTCAACCCGCGCGGCCAATGGTTTGTCGGCGAGGCGCTCAATGAGCGGCGCAACTACCTGCCGGATGCCCGCGTCGCTACCGAGCTGACCGAGGTTAGCCTGTCGCTCGGCGAGCCGGGGCACGGAGTGTTGGTGCCGAAGCGTAGCAGCCTGTTCGGCCGCGGTCTGTTCGGACAACGGGCGCCGATCGAGTTCGATGTCGCATTGCCGGCGTTCCATGGTCTCTATGGCGAGGACGGCCAGATGCAGGGCCTGTTCGAGACCGCCAACCTGCCCTATGCCGGGATGCGCACGCTGGCCTCGGCGGTCTTCATGGACAAGGCGGCGGCAAAGCGCCTGTTGCGCGGCCTGGACATCCCGCTATTGCCCGACGCGGTCGTCACACGCAGCGCCGGAGGGCTGCCGTCGGCCGAGGCACTGCAGCGGCTGATCGGCAATATCGGCTTCCCGTGCATCGTCAAGCCGGCGCATCTCGGCAGCAGCATCGGCGTCGGCAAGGCCGACGACATCGACGAGGTGCGGGCGTTGTTGCCGGCGATCTTCCGGCTCGACCGCCAGGCGGTGATCGAGCCATTTGTCCCGAACCTCGCCGAGTACAACCTCGCGGTGATGCGGGTCGACGGCGAGATTCGTACGTCCGCGATAGAGCGCCCGAAACGCGCCGAGGAACTGCTCGATTTCCGGCAGAAATACCTTTCGGGGGGCGGCAATGGGGATGGCGGCAAGGGCGGGGTCAAGGACGGCGGCGGCAGCCAGGGGATGCTGTCCCTGACCCGCGACATCAACCCGGGGCTGCCGGCAGGCCTCGAGGAGAGCTTGCGGCAATGGGCGACGGCGGCATTCGCGGCGGTCGACGGCAGCGGCGCGCCGCGCATTGATTTCTACTGCAACGAAGCCACCGGCGAGGCCTGGCTCAACGAGGTCAACCCGATCCCCGGCTCGTTCGCCTATTTTCTGTGGGAGGCGGCGGCGCCGCCGCTCGGCTTCACCGGCTTGCTGTCACTGCTGCTCGACGAAGCCTTGACGCGCCACCGCGAGGCCCAATTGCCGGACGACCCGGTGCCGCCGGAGGCGCGGCTGCTGCGACGCCCGTAAGCCGACTGCGGATCGGCGGCGATTACTTGAACCTCCGCCGGTCGGCTCCGTTTCCAGTGGCAACGCTCCCACTTCAGCGAGTTTGTCACGATGCCCATCCGCCTCTTCCTGTCAACCGCCGCCGTTGCTCTGCTGCTCGCCGCCCCCGCGGTGGCGCCGGCCCAGACCATGCAAAACCAGGCCGCGGCGCCGCAGATGACGACCAATGCCGGCCAGCAGCTCTCCAAGCAGGACCAGAAGTTCATGAAGGAAGCCGCAACCGGCGGCATGGCCGAAGTCAAGCTCGGCGAACTTGCGCAGCAGAACGCGCAGGACGACCAGGTCAAGCAGTTCGGCGCCAAGATGGTGCAGGACCACGGCCAGGCGAACCAGAAACTGCAGCAGATCGCCTCTGAGAAGGGCGTGCAGCTGCCAACGCAGGTCGACAAGAAGCACGAGCAGCTCTACGACCGCCTGTCGAAATTGCAGGGCCCCGCCTTCGACCGTGCCTACATGTCCGCGATGGTCAAGGACCACAACCAGGACGTGAAGGCCTTCAAGCACGCCCAGCAGACCGTCAAGGACCCCGACCTGAAGCAGTTCGCGCAGCAGACGCTTCAGGTCATCGAGCAGCACGACCAGATCGCGAAGAACGTCGATCACTCGCTGACCGCCACCGGCTCGTCCCGCAAGTCGCGCTGACCGAAGCAGCAACCGCAGGTTCCTCCCCCGCGCCGCGGGGGAGGATTCGGACGAGCGCTACCCCACCCGGTACTGCGCCGCGGGGTGCGGCGGCGCGAGATGCGGGCCGCGGCCGAACAGCTTGTCGCGATAGGTGCCGGGGCTGTAGTCGCGCTTGAAGTCGCCGCGCCGCGTCAGTTCCGGCACGACGAGTTCGACAAAATCCTCAAAGCTCTCCGGGGTGACGGCGTAGGCGAGGTTGAACCCGTCGACGTCGGTCTTGGCGACCCAGTCGATCAGCCGCTCGGCGATCTGCTGCGGCGAGCCGACGAAGAGCGGCCCGCGGCCGCCGATCGCGACATGCTCGGCGAGTTCGCGCACGGTCCACACGCGGCCCGGATCGTCCGAGGTGAAGGCGGCCAGCGCCGAACGCATCGCCTCCGTCTCGACGTAGCGCAACTCGTCGTCCGGCCGGAACCGCGAGAAGTCGATTCCGGTCCAGCCGGAGAATAGCGCCAGCGCCGCTTCGGGGTCGGCGTAGCGGCGGTATTCGGCGTGCTTCGCCTGCGCCTCCGCCTCGCTCTTGCCGGTGATCACGGTGCACAAGGTGAAGATCAGCAAATCGTCGGGCCGCCGGCCGTTGGCGACGGCGCGCTGCCGCAGATCGGCGACCTGCGGCGCCACGACCTGCGGCGACGGCCCGTTGATGAAGACGCATTCGGCGTGCGCCGCGGCGAAGCCACGGCCGCGCGGTGAGGCGCCGGCCTGGTAGAGCACCGGCGTCCGCTGCGGCGAGGGCTCGCACAGATGGATCGCATCGAGGCGGTAGAACTGCCCCTCATGCCTGACCCGATGCACAAGCGACGGATCGGCGAAGACGCGGCGGCCGCGGTCGCGCTTGACGGCGCCCGCTTCCCAGCTGCCCTCCCACAGCTTGTACATGACCTGCATGTATTCTTCGGCGACCTCGTACCGCTGGTCGTGGCGCGGCTGCGTGACGAGCCCCATCCCGGTGGCGGCGCTGTCGAGATAGCCGGTGACGATGTTCCAGCCGGCGCGGCCCTGCGTCAGGTGGTCCAACGTCGACAGGCGGCGAGCCAGCGTGTAGGGCGGCTCGTAGGACAGCGTGCAGGTGACGCCGAAGCCGAGATGCTCGGTTGCCGCCGCCATCGCCGGGATCAAGAGCAGCGGATCGCCGACCGGCACCTGCACCCCGTGCCGCAACGCCGCGTCGGGCGAGCCGCCGTAGACGTCGTAGAGGCCGAGCACGTCGGCGAGAAAGATTCCGTCGAAGCGGCCGCGCTCCAGCGTCTTGGCCAACGCTGTCCAGTAGCCGAGATCGGTGTAGTCGGCCGAGCGATCGCGCGGATGCGCCCACAGCCCCGGCGACTGATGCCCGACCGTGTTCATCTCGAAGGCGTTGAGGCGGATTTCCTTCATGATCGCGAGACAATACAGTGAGCGAGGGAGAGCGGAAACTGCCCCTCACCCCGGCCTTCTCCCCGCAAGCGGGGAGAGGGAGAGCTGTTGCAGCTGCGTTCCCTCTCCCCGTTCAGGGGGAGAGGGACAGGGTGAGGGGCTCTCGCCACAACCCGATACGGTGGGAGGACGGGATGCGTCTAGTGTTGCGGACGATATTTGCGGTAGCTGCAGTCTTGCTGGCGGCGCTGCCGGCGGGGGCGGCTGAGCCCTATCATTTGCGCATCGGCTGGGTGGTGGCGGGGGCCGACGTCGCGACGCTGATGTTTGATAAGCCCGGCCTCGCGCGGCATGCCGGCAAGAGCTACGTGCCGGAGCTGATCCACTTCCAGGGGACGGCGACCGAAATGCAGGCGCTGGCGACCGGCGAGCTCGACATCGCGGCGCTTGCCTATTCGACGTTCGCGCTCGGCGTCGTCAACGCCGGGATGCAGGATTTGCGGGTCATCGCCGACGTGTTCCAGGATGGCGTCCCCGGCTACCACACCAATCCATACGTGGTCCGCAAGGACAGCGACATCCACAAGGTCGAGGACCTGAAGGGCAAGGTGCTGGCCACCAACCAGCGCGGCAGCGCAGTCGACATGGCGGTGCGCGCGATGCTGGCGAAGCACCACCTGCAGGACAAGCGCGACGTCACGATGCTCGAAGTGCGCTTTCCCGAGATGAAGTCGATGCTGAAGGAGGGCAAGGTCGATTTCATCACCGCCGTCAACCCGTTCGGCTTCGACCCGGAGCTGCGCGCCTTCTCGCGCACGCTGTTCACCCAGGCGGATGCGATCGGCCGTAGCCAGATGATCGTGCACACGGCGCGCGAGGGGTTCCTCAAGGAGCACCGCGCCGCCGTCCTCGACTTCATGGAGGATTACGTCCGCGCCCTGCGCTTCTTTCTCGACCCCGCGAACCACGCGGAGACCGTGGCGATCCTGGCCAAGGCGACAAAGCGCAAGCCCGAGTTCTTCGAGAGCTGGGCCTACACCAAGGAGGATTACTACCGCGATCCGGCCGGGCTGCCCGATCTCGACGCGCTGCAGCGCAATGTCGATCTGCAGAAGGAGCTGGGCTTCATCCGCAAATCGGTCGACGTCAAGAAATACGCCGACCTCAGCATTGTCGAGGAAGCCGCTAAGCGGCTTGCCGCCGGCGAATAGGCGGCGCCGGAGGTTCGCTCGCGCCGGCATCGCCTGGACAAAGCGTCGCCATGACGGATGAGTGTCCGGACGGCTACCCGAATTTCACTTCGTGGCCATCGTCGGAGGCTGCTTTGATGGCGTCGACGAGGCGGTGCAGGTCGACCGCGGTGGCGAAATTCGGCACGCTGCCGCTGCCGCCGCGGATTGCCTCGGCGAATAGCCCGTACATCTGGCCGACATTGAAGGCTTCGCCGGCGGGGGTGCCTTGCGTCGCGTGCGTCAGCCGGTCGGGCGCCGCCAGCGGCTCCAGCCGGTTGCCGCGCGTTGCCCCGTGCAGCGTTACCTCGCTCAGTTGCGGCGAATCCGCTCCGGCGGCGACCAAGGTCCCGTCACGTCCGTAGATCTCCATGCGGTAGCCGCTGCCGGCGTAGGGAATGGCCGCGATGTGCGCCGACGCGACGGCGCCGTTGGCCAGCCGCCCGTCGACCAGGATGTTGTCGGGCGAGGTGACGTCGAGCCAGGTGTTGCTGCCGGTGTCGAGCCACTGCTTGGCCTGCGTCGCCACCACCGCCGACAGCCGCGCAAAGTCGCCGGCGACAAAGCGCATCGCGTCGATCGTGTGGCCGTTGGCGATCGTCAGCGTGTTGGCGCCGAGTTCGGCGTCGCGCTGCCAGGTGCGATGCGAGGGGCGCGTCAGCACGCCGTCGCGCATCAGGCTGACATGGATCGCCATCACCTCGCCGATATGCCCGGCCGCGACCAGCTCCTTCATGTACATGATCGCCGGGTTTACGCGCGCCTGCAGCCCGACTGCCGTCACCACCCCCTTGTCGCGCGCCAGATCCGCCAGCTCGACAGCCTCTTCCGTGGTGCGGCCGAGCGGCCATTCGCAATAGACGTGCTTGCCGGCCTCCAGCGCCGCCTTGGCCGGCTGGTAATGCGACGGCACCCGCACGACGACCGCGACCGCGTCGATCTCGGGCGACGCGACCAGCTTGCGCCAGTCGTCGAAGGCAAACCGGGCACCCCACGCCTGGCGCGCCGCCTCGGCGCTGTCGGCGCGCGTCGTGCAGACCGCGGTCAGCTCGATGTCGTCGCTCGCGCGCAATGCCGGCAGGTGCGCCCGCGCTGACCAGGTGCCGCGCACGCTGGCGCCGATCAGTCCCAGCCGGATCTTGTCTGCCATCAGCCGCCCCTCGTGATGTTGCGCTGCAAGCCTCGCATGTCCGGAATGTTTTCGCCAAGCGGCCGCATTTCGACTAGAAACCGTTGCCCGATCCGGCTCTGCAAACGGCCCGCACAGGAGGCGGCATGGCGCTGCTCATCGTCAATCTCGATCGCCAGATCGGCAATGCGCAGCTGTGGCGTGACACGGTCGCCGAGCTGCTCCCGGAGCAGGAGCTGCGGATCTGGCCCGAGCCCGGCAACGTCGCGGACATCGAATACCTCGCCTTCATCCGCCCCGATTTCGACGCGCTGCCGCGCTTGCCGAAGCTGAAGGCGATGTTCAGCCGCTCCGCCGGGGTCGAGGCATTCGTCAACCATCCGAAACTGCCGCCGGTGCCGCTCGGCAAGCTGGAGCCGCCGGGCGGCGACCCGATGATGACCGAATACGTCGTCATGCACGTGCTGCGCTTTCATCGCGAGATGCCGAAATACCAGGAGGCGCAGAAGAACCGCGAATGGCTGCGCACGCGCATCGTGCGGCCGGAGGAGCGGCGGGTCGGCTTTCTCGGCTACGGCATGATGGCGAAGGCGCCGGCGCTGGTGCTCCGATCCTTGGGCTTTCCGGTGTCGGCCTGGGTGCGTTCGCCAAAGCCCGACGCCGAGGTGCCGATCTTCCACGGTCCGGACCAGCTGGCGGGGTTTCTCGGCCAGACCGACATCGCCGTGTGCCTGTTGCCGTTGACGCGCGAGACCGAGGGCATACTCTCTGCCCACACCTATGCGATGATGCCGAAGGGCGCGATGGTCATCAATGTCGGCCGCGGCGGCCACGTCGTCGACAGCGACCTGATCGCGGCGCTGGACAGTGGCCAACTCTCCTACGCCGCGCTCGACGCGCTGAAGCCCGAGCCATTGCCGCCCGAGAGCCCTCTGTGGGCGCACCCGAAGGTCACCGTGATGCCGCACGTGGCGCGCCGCCCGACGGTGGCGCAGCTCGTCACCGAGCTCGCCAACAACATCCGCAGCATCGAGGCCGGCGGCGGCCTGCTGCAGGAGATCGACAAGGCAATCGGGTATTAGAGCGGTTCACGCTCTCGTCGATTGCAGACCGGACGGGCAGCGTCGAGTTGCACGAAATCGGTCATGCCGCCTTGACTTGCCCCTCTCGCCGCTCGCGTTGCCGGCCGGCGGGTAGCGGGGTAGCGGGGTCGCACGCCACGTCGATGCCAGTTGCATGACGGAAATGGGTCGGCGGTGAGCTCCGGGGCAGTCGCCGCCCCGATCTTGCGCCTGCATGACGATGCCGATATCAACAGGGGAATGGCCACCGTTGCCCAGCGTCTCGCCGCCGAATTCGGCGTGCGCGAGTTCCTTATTCGCCGGCTGCGGCGGGCGCCGGTGATCCGCGAGTTATGGGACCAGTACGAGCGACTTGAGGCGGCGCACGACAAGGCGCTCGGCGAGCGCGAGGCCGTCCTCGCCCGGCTGGACGCGACGATCGCCGAGCGGGATGCACTGCTGGCCGGCCGGTCTCCGCGAGAGTCTTCGCAAGCTGCGCGGCGCAGCGACTATCCGACTGCGCTCTATGCGATGTGGGGGTATCGGCTTCTCTTGGGGCGTGAGCCGGAGAATGCCCAGGTGCTGGATACCTATTGCAGCAGAACTGACATTGTCGGACGACTGATAGGTTCAGCGGAATTCGCCGCCCAAGAGATCATCGACCCGGCCGAGGCGCAGGCGCAGATGGGGCCGCGCAACGTGTTTCGGGATCCGGTCGCGATTCCTTATCACGGCTGCGAATTCGTGATCTCGAAATGGGCCGACCTGGCGCGCGATCTGGCATCGCCGGAAGGCTACGAGGGGTGGGTGTTGCCGTATTTCCTGGACAAGTGCCGCGACGGGATGACGGTCCTCGACGTCGGTGCCAGCTGGGGCGTCTATGCCTTGCCGGCGGCGAAACGCGTGCGGCCGAACGGCCGGGTGTTCGCGGTCGAGGTCAGCCCGCAGAACTGCCGGGTCCTGCTGCACAACGCGAAGCACAACGGGCTGGATAATGTGCAGATCCTGGCGGTTGGCGCCAGCGATCGGGTCGGCACCGCCTGGCTGCCGATCCAGACGCGCAGCAACACGAATTCGATCGTCCCCAACATACCCGACAATGGCTTCGAGTGGTTCAGCGCCGAATCCGAAATCGTGCCGACGCTGCCGCTCGATCTTTTGCGGCCGCATATCGGCCGGGTCGACGTCATGAAGATGGACATCGACGGCACCGAATATCGCGCCTGCCTCGGCGCAAGCGAGCTGCTGGCCGCCTGCCGGCCGACCGTCTTTCTCGAATACTGCCCGTCGCTGCTGCGGGTGTTATCCGGCATCGAGCCGGGCCAGCTTCTCAAGCTGTTCCTCGACATGGGTTATGCGATCGAGGTCCTGCACCGGGCGCGGCCGCGCGAAGCGATGACCGGCATGTCCGACAGCGAGGTGATCGCGCGGGTCGACCGGTTGTGCGAGGAGCACGTCGGCGAGGGCGGGACGCACCTCGACCTCTGCATGCTCCCGAACGGCTCGCGGCCGGCTGAAGGCCCGACGGTGTGAGGCGGTATCACACCTGCGGGTGGTACGGCGCCGGGCCGGTCCAGTCGAACGGGATGTGCTTGGCCGAGTTTGCCGTGTATTCGAACTTGAAGCCGAACGCGTCTACCGAGAGGATCGTGGCTTTCCCCCAGGTGACGAGCTGCGGGCCGGGGCCGGTTTCGCTACCCGGCGCGTTCATCAGCCGCGGATAGTTGCCAGGCGTGCTGGTGGGGCCGAGCAATGCCTTGGCCCAGGCCTTGACCTTGCCGGCGATCTCGACGCCCCAGTGCGCCTGATCCGGGGCGATCTCGTAGGCTATCTTGGCGCGCTCGACGCCGCGCGCCTGCCGGCCGCCGGCAAAGCAGCCGTTGACCCAGCCCGGAAAGCCGCCGGCGCGACCGCCGATAATCGCCGGCAACGCCTCGATTTGCCGGTCGTCGGCGTGCTCGTCGATATAGAGCCCGGCGATGCCGCTGGCGTTGCCAGCCCACAAATCGCCCTCCCAGCGGCCGACCCGCACGAAACTCAGATTGTCGAGCTTGACGTCGCCGTAATGACCCTCGCGGACATGCCAGAACAGCACCGACTCGCAGAAACCGTTGTCCGGCGCCTGCGCGAAGGTACAGGGACAGGCGACCGCGCAGCTGCAGTTGTCGAACCATTCCCCGACGATATGCCAATTCGGGGTATCGCTCATCGCGCCCTCCGCCTGCCCGATCGTTCGCGCGGCAGATATAGATCAGCGGCCGAAACCGTACCAGGCGCTGTGGCCGCCGAGATATTGGGGGAACTGATAGCGGTCCACCGACGAGCCGTGGCCGTAGGCGATGCTGCCGTCCTGCCAGCGATCATACGCGTGGCCCCAGGTCGCGCCGGGCGGGCGGCTGGGACGGGTACAGACGAGCCGGCCATGATGCATCCGGCACGCCTCGGCATAGTCGGCCGCATGTCCCGCCGGCGCCAGCGCCGCCAATGACGACGCGGCGGCCGCGATCGCGGCGATCCAGATGCCGTGCCTCCGCATCACCGCGGCCTCCTGTGTCGCTTCGACAGGTCAACGCCCAAGCTGTTAACAATGATCCATCCTCGCGATGGTGTCGCTGATGTCAGTTCGCGGCAGGATTGCGGCCGCTGTGAGCGCGGTTTCCGGCCTGCGGCTTTCTCGATCATCGCGAATCGGGCTACAAAGCCGATGAACCGCTCCCCCAGGAGAATTTCCACCGATGCAGCCGACCGACCGCCTCGATTACTCCGCGATCGCCGAACGGCGCGCGCTGGCGCTGCCCGAGGGCGCGAGGCTCGCCCTCTGGGTCATCGTCAATGTCGAGGAATGGGACATCAACGAGACGATGCCGCGTACCGTCCTGACGCCGCCGGCTGGCGGCTCGCCGATGCCCGACATCCCGAACTGGGCATGGCACGAATACGGCAACCGCGTTGGCTTCTGGCGGATGCTGGAAGTGTTCGACGATCTGCGCGTCCCGGCCGTGCTGGCGATCAACGGCTCGGCGATCGCCCGCTATGCGCCGATCGTCCGGGCGGCCGCGGA
>JBLMXS010000004.1:0-7193 GCA_050257895.1 Thiohalocapsa sp. | reverse complement strand
TACGCGCACTCTCCAGCAGCGCGGCGGGCGTATCGAAGACGCCGACGATCCCGAAGGTGCCTTCGCCGTCGCTCATTTTTCGCGCTCTTTCACGATCATCTCGCGCAATTCGTGCATCGAGACGATCGGCACCAGCCGCAACAGGACAAAAAACACCGTCAGGAAGAGGCCGATCGAGCCGGCCAATGTCGCCCAGTCCAACAAGGTCGGGAAGTAGTCGCCCCACCACGACGGCATGTAATTGCGGTGCAGACTCGAGACGACAAAGATATAGCGCTCGAGCCACATGCCGACGATGACGCCGCTCGAGATCAGGAACAAGAAGAGCGGGCTGCGCCGCACCGCCGGCAGCCACAACAGCTGCGGGATGATGACGGTAAGGACCTTCTCGGCCCAATAGGACGGCGCGGTGAAGCCGAAGATGCGCTCCATGAACATCGTGCGCTCGGCGACGTCGCTGCCGTAGATCGGCCCCCACGCCTCCCACAGATACGAGTAGGCAAGCATCACGCTGCCGACCAGCATCACCTTGGCGAGCGCGTTGAGGTGGTAGTCGGTCAACAGGTCGTAGAGGCCGTAGCCCCACCGCACCAGGATCGTCAGCATGATGACAAGCGCGGTGCCGGAGATGACGGCGCCGAAAAAGAAGTAGGGCGGGAACTGCGTCGAGTGCCAGCCGGGGCTGAGGCCGGCGGCGAAGTCGGGGCCGACGACGCTGTGCACCGAGATCACCATCGGGGCCATGATCGCCGCCATGATGCCGTAGACGGCCTTGAGCCGGCTCCACTGCCCCGTCGAGCCGCGCCAGCCCAATGCCAGGATGCCGTGAAAGACCTGCCGCTTCCGGCTGCGGGCGGTGTCGCGCACCGTCGCCATGTCGGGCACCAGCCCGACATAGTAGAACATGATCGACATCAGGATGTAGCAGACGAGGCAGACGAAATCCCACCACAGCGGGCTGCGCACCTGCGGCCACACCCCCATCACCGTCGAATACGGAAACAGCCAGTAGAACAGGCCCTGCCGTCCGAGGTGCAGGATCGGCATCAGGCCGGCGCAGGCGGCTGCCGCCAGCAGCATCGTTTCGGCGATGCGGTTGGTGGCGGCCCGCCACGGCGAGCGCGTCAGGTAGAACAAGGCCGAGATGATCGTGCCGCCGCTCGCCAGCGCGATCCACCACACGTATTCGGCGATCGCCAGCCCCCAGGCGACCGGGATGTTGACTCCCCATACCCCGATGCCGTTGACGAACAGCCACGCCAGCGCCACCAGCAACACCAGCAGCAGCAACAGGCCGAACCCGAAGCCGATCCACCACCACAGAGGCGCGCGCGGGCTGAGGACGCGGCTGGAGACCTCCTCGCTCAGCGAGCGCAGCGTCACCCCGGGCTCGATGACCGGCGGCGAGCCCGGCGGGTCGAGCGCCGAGCTCATGCCGACCTGGACAAATCGTGGATCGTCATGGACTCTGCACATAGACGATTGTCATTCCGGAGCGCAGCCGAAGGCTTTGGATCCAGAACGCATGAACACAGGCCTCTGGAACATGGATTCCGGGTTCGCCGCGGGGCGGCGCCCCGGAATGACAAATTGTTGAATACCGTCCTCGTCATGCCCGGACTTGATCCGGGCATCTGTGCGATCACGCGAGCGAAGTGACCGTCTGTCCAGATGGCCGGGTCAAGCCGGGCCATGACGCGTAAGAGGCTTCTTCCTCCGCGGCTCCGCGTCATGTCTCGCCCTTCTTGATGGCCGGGTTGGGGTTGCGGATCAGCCCGGTGTAGCTGGTGCGCGGGCGCGTGTTGAGGTCTTCGAGCAGGACGTAATCGAGTGGGCTCGCCTTGCGCTTGGCGACCGCGCTGTCATGGTCGTTGCGGTTGCCGAACACGATCGCCTGTGTCGGGCAGCTTTGCTGGCAGGCGGTGACGACCTCGCCGTCGTGGATCTTGCGGCTCTCGCGGTCGGCGTCGATCTCGGTGGTGCGGATGCGCTGGATGCAGTAGGTGCATTTTTCCATGACGCCGCGGCCGCGCACCGTCACCTCGGGGTTCCACGATTCCGGGACGCGCTCCTCGTTCATCGCATAGGCGAAGAAGTTGAAGCGGCGCACCTTGTAGGGGCAGTTGTTGGAGCAGAACCGCGTGCCGATGCAGCGGTTGTAGACCATCAGGTTGAGCCCCTCGTGGTCGTGCACCGTGGCATGCACCGGGCAGACGACCTCGCATGGCGCGTTCTCGCAATGCATGCAGGGCATCGGCTCGAACGCGACGTCCGGGTTGTCGGGCGGGCCGCTATAGTAGCGGTCGATGCGCAGCCAGTGCATGACCCGGCTCTGCAGCACCAGTTCCTTGCCGACTGTCGGGATGTTGTTTTCGGCTTGGCAGGCGATGACGCAGGCCTGGCAGCCGATGCAGGAATTGAGGTCGATCGCCATTGCCCAGGCGCGGCCGGGGTACTCGTAAGGCGGGTAGAGCGATTGATCCGTCTCCACCTGCTTCATGAATTTCGGGTCTTTCCGGTACTGCCCGAGGCTGCCCTCATGGATCAGGTCGCGCGCGGCGACATGGTCGTGGCCCTGGATGCTGGCGAGCTGCATCGTGGCGCCCGTTTTCTTGATCGAGACTGCCGCCGCCGACCACGGGTCGTTGCCGCCGCGCAGCCGGTAGGCGTCGAAGCCGATGCCGGCGCCGAGCCCGCCGCCGCGACGACCGAAGCCGAGCGGCAAGGTGATGCAGTCGGCCGCCTGGCCCGGCAGCACGAACACCGGCGCAAGCAGCTTGGCTGCACCCGTCGCGATCTCGATGACGTCCTCGTTCTTGATGCCGAGCTTCTGGGCGGTCGTCGGCGCCAGCAGGGCGGCGTTGTCCCAGGTCAGGCGGGTGAGCGGCCGCGGCATTTCGAGGAGCCACGCATTGTCGGCGTAGCGGCCGTCGCGCACCCCCTCATCCGGGCGAAACAGCAGCGTCGTCCTGACTGTTCCGGGCGCTTCCGGCGCCGCGTCCGGCACATGGCGGGCGAGGTCTCCCGGCGGCGTCGCCGAGAGCGGCGCGGCGGCGGTTTGCTCGATGAGGCCGTGGCGCAGCGCCTCGTGCCAGAACCGCTCGAAATCGCCACCGCCGAGACGCTGCGCTTCCTGCTGCCAGAATTGCCGGACGATGGCGCGGTCTTCCGGCTGGGTGTCGCCGAGCAGCACCGCCAGCAATTCGAGCGGCGAACGGCCGCCATAGAGGCGGCGCACCTGCGGCTGCTGGATCGAGACCGTGCCGTCGAAGGCGCGCGCGTCGCCCCAGGCTTCGTATTCGTGCGCCAGCGGCACATGCCAGTTGCTCGCCGCGGCGGTCTCGTCGACATAGAGCGACAGGCTGACCGACAGCTTCACCTGGCGCAGCGCCGCCGCGACATCGAGCTCGGCCGGGGCGCTATAGACCGGGTTGGTGTCGAGCATCACCAGCGTCTCGACCTTGCCGGCGCCGATGTCAGCGAAGAGCTCGCGCAGCGATTGCTGCTGCAGCATCGGCGCCGCCATCACCGGCTCGATCGGCTTGACCGTAGTGCCGAAGCCGCCGAGCGCGCCGTTGATCGCCTGCGCCAGGAGGTGGCTTTGGAGCGGCTGCTCGCGTCCGACATGAACGAGCGCGCGGCCGCGGTGCTGCATGAGATCCTCGGCTGCCGCGCTGAGCCACTCGGCGTGCGGCGTCGGACGCTGCGCCCATTGCTGCGGCCCCGCCCCGACCGCGGCCGCGAGATAGCGCAAGGCGAGGTCGATCTCGGCCGGCTTCAGCGGCAGGCGGTGATCGGCCTTGGCGCCGATCAGCGTCGGCGTGCTCTCAATCGCATAGACCCGGCTCATCGTGCCATCGGTCTCGGCGGGCCGCCGTCGCGCCGCGAACTGGCGGGCGTAGGCGAGATGGCCCGGCGCCGCCGAAATGAGGTCGCTCTCGACCGCGAAGATCGCATCGGCCGGGCCGAGGTCATAGGTGAGCTCGCAGGGGCGGCCGAGCGCCTGCCGCGCCGCCAGCATCTCGTTGTCGCGCGCCAGCGGCTCCCACTGGTGCCATCGCATAGCCGGAAAGGCCTGCTGCAACGCGGCGATCTGCGCCGCCAGCGTCGGCGAGGTCACGGTGCCCGTCAGGAGCCGCAGCCCGTCGCCGCCATTTTTACGCAGCGCATTGCGCCGCTCGAACAGCGCCCCGACAAGGCTTTGCCACGATTCGATCTGGCCGTCGCGGACGATCGTGTGCGAGCGGCGGGGGTCGTACAGCGTCAGGATGCTCGCCTGTATCAAGGCGCTGGCCGCGCCGCGGCTGGCGGGATGGTCGGGATTGCCTTCGACCTTTACCGGCCGCGCCATCTGGTGGCTGATCAGGACGCCGGTGGCGTAGCCCTCATGCGTCGTCGCCGTGGCGTAGTGCCGCCAGCGGCCCGGCACGAGGTCGGGCGGCTGCTCGACATAGGGCAGCAGCTGGCGCGGCTCGGCTTCGGGCCCGCAGCCGGAAAGCCCGCCGAGCGCCAGCGAAGCCGCCATCAGCTGCAGGAAGCGGCGACGGTCGAGTGTCCCCAGCATGTCGCGGAAGCGCGGCGCCTCGCGCTCGACCGCAGCCGCGAACTCGGTGCTGTCCGCCAGCTCCTGCAGCGTGCGCCAGTAGTTGCGTCCAGCAGTCTCGTTGCCGCCGCTCATCGGTGGCACACGCCGCAATCGGTCAGCGTTTCGGGGTGGATATGATACTCGGCCATCAGCTGCTTCCCCGAGGGGGTGTCGGATGTGCGGTGCCAATGCGGGTTGAACACCTGGTCCTTCGGGCGCAGGTGCGGCGCAGGGTCGCGGTGGCATGACAGACACCAGCGCATCTCGAGCGTCGAGGCTTTCCATGTCAGCGACATGTCGCCGATCGGGCCGTGACACTCGGTGCAGCCGACGCCCTTGGCGACGTGGATGCTGTGATCGAAGTAGACGTAGTCGGGCAGCGTGTAGACCCGCGTCCAGCGCAGCGGCTTCTTCTCGGCCAGGCTCTGCCGGACCGGCGCCAACAGCGCGGCGTTGGTCCAGATCTGCGAGTGGCAGGTCATGCAGGTCTCGGTCGGCGGCATGCCGGCGTTGCTCGAGACTTCGACCGCGGTGTGGCAGTAGCGGCAATCGAGGCCGAGACCGCTGACATGGTGCTGATGGCTGAACGGCACCGGCTGCTGCGGCCGGTAGCGTTTCTGGGTGTTGTAGCCCGACACCGGCACGACCCAGATCGCCAGTAGCAGCACCGCCACCAGCACCGCCGCGGCAGCCAGCGCCACGTTCATGAACAGGTTGGCTCGTGGGCCGAAGATCGCCACCCGTCAAGACCGCCGCGGCGCCCCCTCTGCCCAAGCCCGTCGGAAAACGCAAGCAGGGGCGTCGGGTTCCGGCGCAGCCGTTGTTATTTGGGCATCTTATTGGCGGCCACAGCAGTAATACTTGTCCATACAGGGAGTTACTTGATGATCGATTGTAGTGGGTTAATCAGCCCGAGTCCCGCCATCGCTGGAAACGGGTCATCCGCGGGTTGACCCGGGGATCTGCTTCGGCCTCGGATAGGTGCCCGGGTCGAGCTAGGTCGAGCCCGGCTGTGACTATCAAAAGGGGCTTTACCGGCGTCTGCACCGGCTAGGTGCCGGGGAGCGGGCAGAAGCCTTGCGCCTCGACGCCGAGGGCCGGGTTGAGCTTGCTGCGGAAATTCTCGAAGGCGACGGCCGCCGTCAGTTCGACGATCTGCGCCTCGCTGAAGTGGCGGCGCAGCGTTTGGAACAGCGCCTCGTCGACCCGCTCGCCGCTGA
This sequence comes from Thiohalocapsa sp., assembly GCA_050257895.1. Taxonomy (GTDB): domain Bacteria; phylum Pseudomonadota; class Alphaproteobacteria; order ATCC43930; family CGMCC-115725; genus DATARH01. Next base: position 1,388 of record JBLMXS010000004.1, on the reverse strand, counting down.
TCGTCATGCGCTCGGCATAGTCGAGCGCCGCCTGTTCGGCCTCGCTGAACAGCGCGCTGTCGCGCCACTTCGTCACCGCCAAGAGCTTCGCCTCGCCCGCCTCGGTCAACTCCCTCACACGGAGGGAATTGATGTCGATTCAGAACGGGCAGCCGTTGAGCGTCGCGACCCTCAGATAGACGAGCGGCAGCAGCTCCTTCGGCAGCTGGCCCGACTGCTCAATCGCCGCGCCGAGCGCCTGCGCCGCCGCCAGGATCGGCGGGCAATGCGCCATCACCTTGGTGGGGTTGAGCAGGTCGGCGAACCGCGCGCGCTGAGCTTCGAACAGCGGCTTCAGGATCGGATCGCCGCCATCCTCGACGATTTCGCGCACCCGCGGCATGCCCACACCTCTCTGCAGCTTGCCTCCGGGCAGCAACTTAAAACGTCATCCAACCAAGTGGAATCGTCATTTCGCGCAAGCGGCAATCCAGGGGCAACCGCACTGCCGCTGGCCCCTGGACCCCCGCTTTCGCGGAGGGGACGCCTTTGTGTGATCCATGCCACGCGACCCACAGGTCGCGTGCCGATTGCGGCAGGCGCAGTGTCGGGCGCAATCTGATCGCGAGGGCGACAGGGAGGGGCGCAGATGAGCGATAGGGGACGCGTGGCGATCGTCACCGGCGCAGCGGGCGGCATCGGCCAGGCGCTGGTGCGGGGCCTGCTCGGCGCCGGCATCCGCGTCGTTGCGGTCGACGTTTCGGCCGGGGGGCTTTCCGCCGTCACCGCCGTGGCGCAGCGGCAGGGGCATGAGGCGGCGCTCTTGGCGGTCGCCGCCGACCTCACGCGCGACACCGCGGCGGCCGAGATCGTCGAGCGGGCGCACGCGCATTTCGGTCCGGTCGACATCCTCGTCAACAATGCCGGCATCGGACAGGCGACATTGCGGGTCGAGAACTGGCAGCGCCCGCTGCGCTTCTGGGAGATCACCGCCGAGGATTGGCGGCGCTTCGTCGCGGTGCATACGACGGCGCCGCTGCTGCTGGCGCAGGCGGTCCTGCCCGAGATGCGGCGTGCGGCGTGGGGCCGCATCGTCAATGTCACGACCAGCCTCGGCACGATGATCCGCAGCGGCTCGCCGACCTACGGCCCCTCGAAGGCGGCGCTCGAAGCGCTGTCGGCGATCATGGCAAAGGACCTGGAGGACAGCGGCGTCACGGTCAACGTGCTGGTGCCCGGAGGCGTCACCAACACCGCGATGGTGCCGCAAGAGGCCGGGTTCGAGCGGGCCCAGATGATCCAGCCGGAGGTGATGGCGCCGCCGCTGTTGTGGCTCGTCTCGGAGGCGGCCGGCGATGTCACCGGCCGGCGCTTCCTAGCGGTGCATTGGGACGCGGCGCTGCCGCCGG
>JBLMXS010000003.1:0-4572 GCA_050257895.1 Thiohalocapsa sp. | reverse complement strand
GCGTATCGACCAGGATCAGCTGCGTCGCCCCCTCAAGCGCGATGCCGAGCAGCCGCGTCCGCGTCGTCTGCACCTTCGGCGTGACGATCGCCAATTTGCGCCCGACGAGCCGGTTGAGCAGCGTCGATTTCCCAACGTTTGGCGCCCCGATCAGCGCGACATAGCCGCAGCGGGTTTCTGCCATCTCGCCCCTCTCCCGCACCGCGGGAGAGGATGGTTCGTCCCGCAGGGACGAACCGGGTGAGGGTGCTTCAGCCGCGAGACCCTCACCCACCGCTCCGTCGCGGGTCAAGCCCGCGGGCTTCGGCTGACGCCGCGACCGGTCCCCCCTCTCCCGCGGTGCGGGAGAGGGTCTTTTCGGCAGCGTGTTCGGCGTGACTTTCTTAGCCATGGCTGGCGCCATTCAGCCGCTCCAATAGCGCGGCGGCGGCGGCGGTTTCGGCGGCGCGTTTCGAGGAGGCCGTGGCGCTCGCTTCCTCGGAGCCCTCGACCTTGACCGCGATCGTGAAGCGCCGGTCGTGGTCGGGGCCGCTTGTCGCCACCAGCTCGTAATGCGGCAACGGCAGGCCGCGGCCTTGCGCCCATTCCTGCAACACGGTTTTCGGATCGCGCGGCGGCGCCGCCATCGCTGCGATCCGCGGCCCCCACAGCCGTTCGACCAAGGCGAACGCCGCCGCGAAGCCGGCGTCGAGGCCGGCATCGAGATAGACCGCAGCGATCACCGCCTCGAGCGCGTCGGCAAGCACGGCGGGGCTGCGGGTCCCGCCGGCCGCCGCTTCCGCCGGCGACATGCGGATGACGCGGTCGAGCCCGATCTCGGCGGCGACCGCCGCCAGCGTCTCGCGCCGCACCAGCTGCGCATGGCGCCGCGTCAGATCGCCCTCGGGTTCGTGCTCGAAACGCCGCCACAGGCGGTCGGCGACGACCAGCCCCAGCACCCGGTCGCCGAGGAATTCGAGGCGTTCGAAATTGCGCGGCGCCGCCATCCGGCGGGCTCGCCGCCGCCCCTGCTTCAACAGCCCCAACGCGCTGCGGTGGGTCAGCGCCTCGGCCAACAGATCGGGGTTGGCGAAATCGTGGCCGATCAGCCGCTCGGCCTCGCGCAGCGCCTGCCGGCGATGGCCCGCCACGGCCTCCGGCGCGGCAAGGCTCATGCGCAGGCTCGCTCCCCGGGCGTCGTCAATGCACGCCGTGGAACAGGCGGCTGTAGCGGATCGCGAACGGCCATTTCCAGACCTCCCACCAATGCGCCCAGCCATTGGTCGAGAAGAACAGGAATTGCGCCTTGCCGACGAGGTTCTCGGCCGGGATGTAGCCGACCGCCGAGAGGACGCGGCTGTCCTGCGAATTGTCGCGGTTGTCGCCCATCCCGAAATAATGCCCGGGCGGCACGTCGTAGACCGGCGTGTTGTCGAGCGGGCCGTTGTCGCCGACCTTGATGATCGGGTGCTGGTAGGGCGGCTCGCTGGCCCCGCGCGGCAGCGACTCGATGTATTTGTGGAGGACGATCGTCATGCCGCCCTCCTCGTATTCGTAGTCGCCGGCCGGCTTGCGCGGCACCAGCTGATCGTTGATGTAGAGCTCGCCGTGGCGCATCTGGAGGTGATCGCCGGGCAGGCCGACAATGCGCTTGATATAGTCGGTCGACGGGTCGGTCGGCAGTTTGAAGACCGCGACGTCGCCGCGCTGCGGCGGGTGCGAGAACGGCAACAGGATGCGCCCGGAAAACAACGGCAGCCCGAACGGCAGCGAATAGCGGCTGTAGCCGTAGGTGAATTTCGAGACGAAGAGATAATCGCCGGTCAACAGCGTCGGCACCATCGAGCCCGACGGGATGTTGAACGGCTCGTAGGCGACGGTGCGGACGACGAGGGCGATCAGGACCGCGTAGACGACGGTCTTGATCGTCTCGATGAGACTGCCGGCGGGCCCCTTTGCGGTGACCGCCTTATGGCCCGATTTTGATTTCATGCCCGAATAAGGATGAAGAGCGGCGGCGAAACAACCCCGGTCGTATGGCGCTGCGTCAAAGTGCTCGCCCCGGCGTTGGACCGCTTCCGTTCCGGTCGCGTCGGCGGGCGGGACGCGCGCGGTCCGGACAGCTAGCCACGCGCCCGCTCGACCGCGTTGATAACCGGCGTGGCGCGCAGCGCCGCGATGATGTTCGACAGGTGCTTGACGTCGGCGACTTCGATATCGACCAGGATCTCGAAGAAATCGGTCGAGCGGTTGGTGATCTTCAAATTGCTGATGTTGCCGCCCTGCTTGCCGATCGTCGTCGTCAGGCTGCCGAGGTTGCCCGGCTCGTTGGCGATCGTGACGTTGATGCGGCCGACATGCGCGGCGTCCGCCTCATCGCTCGACCAGGCGACGTCGAGCCAGCGTTCCGGCTCCTCGGTGAAGCTTTCGAGCGTGTCGCAATCGATGGTGTGGATCGTGACGCCCTTGCCGGTCGTGACAATGCCGACAATGCGGTCGCCGCGCAGCGGGTGGCAGCAGCCGGCGAAATGCACCGCCATGCCCGGGATGAGGCCGCGGATCGAGACGGCGGTGTCGTTGTGGCCGCGGCGGCGCGCCCGCGCCAGCGGCACGACCTTGTTCTTGTCCTCGGGCGGCTGCGGGAAGGCGGCGTTGACGACCTCGCGGCCGGTCGCCAGCCCCTCGCCGACCGCGACATAAAGGTCCTCGACGCTCGCGCAGTTGAATTTTGGCAGCACCGCCTCGAGCGGCCGCTCGGAGAAATCCTGGCCCTGCTGGCGGAACGCCTTCTGCATGATGGCGCGGCCGAGATCGAGATACTGCTCGCGCTGCTGGGTGCGGATGAAGCGGCGGATGCGGGCGCGCGCCTTGCCGGTGACGACAAAGCGCTCCCAAGTCGGCGACGGGGTCTGCGCCTTCGAGGTGACGATCTCGACCTGGTCGCCGTTGGCGAGCTCGGTGCGCAATGGCAGGAGGCGGCCGTTGATCCTGGCGCCGACGCAGGTGTCGCCGATCTGCGAGTGCACCGCATAGGCGAAATCGACCGGCGTCGCGCCGCGCGGCAGGGCGATCAGGTCGCCCTTCGGGGTGAACGCGAAGACCTGGTCCTGGAACATCTCGAGCTTGGTGTGCTCGAGGAATTCCTCCGGGTTGGAAGCCTGCTCCAGGATGTCGAGCAGTTCGCGCAGCCAGCGGTATTGCCGACCGTCGACGGCGCCGGCCTGCTGCTTGTAGATCCAGTGGGCGGCGACGCCGAGCTCGGCCTCCTCGTGCATCGGTCGGGTGCGGATCTGCACCTCGATGCGCTGCTTCTCGGGGCCGATGACGCCAGTGTGCAGCGAGCGGTAATTGTTCTGCTTCGGGGTCGAGATGTAGTCCTTGAAGCGGCCGGGAACCACGTGATAGGCGGAATGGATAACGCCCAATGCGTGGTAGCAGTCGGGGACGCTGTCGACCAGCACGCGGAACGCCATGACGTCGGCCAGCTGCTCGAACGAGACATTCTTCCGCTGCATCTTTCGCCAGATCGAATAGGGCGATTTCTCGCGCCCGGAGATCGTGGCGCCGACGCCGCCCTCCTGCAGCGTCTCGGTCAGCTCGTCGACGATGCGGGCGACGATGTCGCCGCCCTGCTCGCGCAGAAAGCCGAGCCGGGCGTTGATGCTCGCGCGCGCCTCGGGATGCAGTTCTTCGAAGGCGAGGTCTTCGAGCTGGTCCTTCATCCGATGCATGCCGATCCGCTCGGCGAGCGGGACGTAGATGTCCATCGTCTCGCGGGCGATGCGCTTGCGCTTGTCATCGCTCTTGATGAAATGCAGCGTCCGCATGTTGTGCAGCCGGTCGGCGAGCTTGACCAGCAGCACCCTTATGTCCTCCGACATCGCCAATACGAGCTTGCGGAAATTCTCCGCCTGCTTGGTCTTGTCGGATTGCAGTTCGATGCGCGACAGCTTGGTGACGCCGTCCACCAGTCGGGCGATATTGGGGCCGAACAGGCGCTCGATGTCATCGAGCGTCGCGACCGTGTCCTCCACCGTGTCGTGCAAGAGGCCGGTCACGATCGAGGCCGTGTCGAGCTTCATCTGCGCCAGGATGCCGGCGACCTCGACCGGGTGCGAGAAATAGGGGTCGCCCGAGGCACGCAACTGCGAGCCGTGCGCCTTCAGCGAATAGACGTAGGCGCGGTTGAGCGCGTCCTCGTCCGCCTTCGGGTCGTAGGACCTCACCTGCTCGACCAGCTCGAACTGCCGCAGCATGGCCGGCACGCCTACGCTCTAGGAGCCCAGCGCGACGCCGAGCCGGCGGTCCGCGTCATCCGGCGCCGCAGCCGGGAAGCGGGACCGCCAATGATCGGTTGCCGCTGCCGCCAGACGGTCGACGTCGCGATGCATCAAGCCTCTTCCTCCTCCCCCAAATCGCCGGCCAGATCGCCGCCGATCTCCTCCTCGCCGATCTCATCCGCGGCGACCTCATCCGCGGCGACCGGCTCGCCGGCCAGTTCACTCTCGTCCTCGACGGTGAGCATGTCCTCTTCGAGTTCGTCCTCGATCGCCTCCTCGTCGATCTCGTCTTCGCCGATGACGGCGCCGACCG
>JBLMXS010000002.1:0-6065 GCA_050257895.1 Thiohalocapsa sp. | reverse complement strand
CGGCTGCGAACCCGGAATCCAGGATCACAGGCGTCTGGAATATGGATTCCGGGTTCGCCGCTGTGCGGCGCCCGGAGGACGAATTCAGGGCAACACCGCGCGCCGCACTTTGGCGGCGGCCGCGCCCCTTGTCGCCGCCGGGGGCGACGGGATAGAGGTACCGCGCCGATTGTAACGCGCCGACTGCCCGACCCGGCCGCTTACGGGGTCGCTGCTCGACAACAGCCCGCCCCCCGCAACCTTCCGCACGGGGTCATGGAACAGCGCGGGGGCCTGCCCCACATCGCCTGGCCGGCGCGGCTGCGGCCCAACGTCTGGGACCTCGTCGCGCTGCCGCTGGTGCTTGGCTTTCTGGCGCTCCTCGCCTGGGGCGGGCTGGCGATGGCAGCGCATTACCATATCGGCGAGGCGATGCCGCTCAGCCTCGACCCGTGGTATCTGCCGGAATATGCGCTGCGCACCGTGCTGCGGATGGGCGCGGCGCTGGTCGCCTCGCTGGTCTTCACGCTGATCTACGCCGCGCTCGCCGCCAAGAGCCGGCAGGCCGAGAAGATCCTGATCCCGGTGCTCGACATCCTGCAGTCGGTGCCGATCCTCGGCTTCCTGTCGATCACCGTGACCGGCTTCATCGCGCTGTTTCCCGGACGCCTGCTGGGGGTCGAATGCGCCGCGATCTTCGCGATCTTTACGTCGCAAGCCTGGAACATGACGTTCAGCCTGTACCAGTCGCTGCGCACCGTGCCGGTCGAATTGATCGAGGCGGCGCGGATGTACCACCTGTCGACCTGGCAGCGCTTCTGGCGGCTCGAAGTGCCGCACGCCGTGCCGGGCCTGGTGTGGAACATGATGATGTCGGTCTCCGGCGGCTGGTTTTTCGTCGTCGCCTCGGAGGCGATCACCGTCTCCGGCCATACGATCCTCTTACCCGGGATCGGCTCCTACATCGCCACCGCGATCGTCCGGCGCGACCTCGCCGCGATCGGCTATGCCGTCCTCGTCATGCTGGTCGTCATCCTGCTCTACGACCAGCTGCTGTTCCGCCCGCTGCTCGCCTGGTCGCGCAAGTTCGTCGGGGACGTGCGGGGCGACGAGGACTACGTGCGGCCGTGGTTTCTGATCGTGCTGCAGCGGGCGCAGCTGTTCGACCTTGTGCAGGCCGGGGTGCTGGCGCTCAACCGTGTCCTCGACCAGGCGATTGCGAGCCTGTCGCCAAGGGCGCCGGCGCGCCGCCAATCGCGCTCGTCGCCGTGGTTCGAGCGCGGCTTCAACCTGCTGCTGGTTGCCGGCGCCGTCGGCGGCGGCGGATGGATCGTGCATTTCGTGCTCGGCCGGGTCGCCCCCGGCGAGATCGGCTGGGTACTCCTGCTCGGCCTGTTCACCGCGCTGCGGGTGATGGTGCTGATCGCGCTCGCCTCGTTGATCTGGGTACCGGTCGGGGTGTGGATCGGGCTGCATCCCAACCTCGCCGACCGGGTGCAGCCGATCGTGCAGTTCCTGGCCACCTTCCCGGCCAATCTCTTCTTCCCGGTCGCGGTCGTCCTCATCCTGCGGTTCGGCCTCAACCCGGAGGTCTGGCTGAGCCCCTTAATGATCCTCGGGACGCAGTGGTACATCCTGTTCAACGTGATCGGCGGCGCCAGTGCGCTGTCGAGCGAGCTCTTGCTCGCCGCCGGCAATCTTGGGCTGCGGCCGTCGCGGCTGTTGTGGTGGCGGCGCGTCATGCTGCCGGCGATCTTCCCGGCCTATATCACCGGCGCCGTCACCGCCGCCGGCGGGTCGTGGAACGCCAGCATTGTCGCCGAGGTCGTGCAATGGGGCGACACCACCTTGCACGCCACCGGCATCGGCGCCTACATCTCGCGCTACACGGCCGAGGGCGACGCCGCCCGCATCACGCTTGGGATCGCGGTGCTGTGCCTCTATGTGCTGGCCTTCAACCGGCTCTTATGGCGCCGTCTCTATGACATGGCGGCGGAGCGGCTGCGCCTCGATTGATGGAAGGATCGGCGATGGTTGACGTCCTGACCGAGCGCGGCGCGCATCCTGGCGCCGCCGCGGCGCCGCTCTTGCGCGCGCTCGGCGTCAGCAAGACCTATCGCGCCCCCGATCACAGCGGCCGCCTCGTCCTCGAGCGGCTCGACTTCACGCTGCGCGAGCGCGAGATCGTCGCGATTCTCGGCAAGTCGGGCTCGGGAAAATCGACCTTTCTGCGCACCCTGGCCGGCCTCGTCAGCCCGAGCGAGGGCCATGTCGAGTATCGCGGCCGGATCGTCGACGCGCCGGTCGAGGGCATCGCGATGGTGTTCCAGAGCTTTGCGCTGTTCCCCTGGCTGACGGTCCTCGGCAATGTCGAGCTCGGCCTCGAGGCGCTGGGCGTCTCGGCCGGCGAGCGGCGGCGACGCGCCGTCGAGGCGATCGACGTGATCGGCCTCGACGGGTTCGAGAACGCCTATCCGAAGGAATTGTCGGGCGGCATGCGGCAGCGCGTCGGGTTTGCCCGCGCGCTCGTCGTCAATCCCGACATCCTCTTGCTCGACGAACCGTTCTCGCAGCTCGACGTGCTAACCGCCGAGACGCTGCGCAACGACCTCGCCGATTTGTGGACCGAGGCGCGCATCCCGACCAAGGGGATCGTCATGGTGTCGCACAATATCGAGGAGGCGGTCGAGATGGCGGACCGCATCCTCGTCTTCTCGAGCGACCCAGGCCGGATCAGCGCCGAGGTGCCGGTCCCGCTGCCGCGGCCGCGCGACTCGGACAGTCCGGCGTTCCGCCTGATCGTCGACCAGGTCTACACGCTCCTGACGACGCAGCCCGGGCGCGACGGAAGGCGCGGCGCCAAGCCCGAGCCGATCGGCTTTGGCCACCGCCTGCCCGACGCGGCGGTGCAGCAGCTCTCGGGTCTTGTCGAGCGGCTGACCGAGCCGCCCTACAACGGCCGCGCCGACCTGCCGCATCTCGCCGACGAGGAGAACCTCGACGTCGACGAGCTGTTTCCGCTGATCGATTTCATGCAGCTGCTCGGCTGGGCCACCGTCAGCGGCGGCGACATCGAATTGACCGCGAGCGGGCGCGCCTATGCCGCCGGCGACATGCTGCCGCGCAAGCAGATGTTCGCCGAGGCGCTGGTCAAGCACGTGCCGCTCGCCGCCCATATCCGCCGCGTCCTCGACGAGCGCCCGGGGCATCGCGCGCCGGCCACCCGCTTTCTGCGCGAGCTGGAGGACCATCTGTCCGAGGAAGAGGCCGAGCGGGTCCTGGAGACCGTCATCAACTGGGGCCGCCACGCCGAAATCTTCGCCTACGATTACGACGACGAAGTCCTCAGCCTGGAGAATTTCTGACCCCGTGAAGGGAGGGTAGCGCGGATAAGCGAAGCGCAATCCGTCCCTCGCCGCAAGGATGGCGGAATGCTCTGCGCTTTTGCGCTCTACCCCAACCTCAGCACAGCACCGCCGCTTCGAGCTGCAGCAGGCGCGTCTTGGTCGCGAGGCCGCCGTCGCCGCTGTAGCCGCCGAGACCGGATTTGGCGAGGACGCGGTGACACGGGATGACGATCGGAATCGGGTTTTTGCCGCAGGCGCGGCCGACCGCGCGCGGCGCCGACCCGACCGCCGCCGCCAGATCGCCGTAGCAGCGCGTCTGGCCGTAAGGGATCTCCTGCATCGCCGCCCATATCCGCGCCTCGAACGGCGAGCCGTCCGGCCGCAGCTTCAAGTCGAATTGCCGCAGCTTTCCAGCGAAATACGCCTCCAGCTGCCGTGCTGCCTCGACCAAGAGCGGGCTGCCGTTGCCGGCGGCGCCGTCGCCATCAGCCCAGCGGATCGCGACGATCGCGCCGTCCGCTTCGTCGATCGTCAGCCGGCCGACCGGACTCGCAACAGACAGGGAAGGCATTGCCGCCTCGCAAAACATTTCATGAACATTTAGCGCAGTTCGGCGAGGTTGTCGATCAGCGCCTGCGGCTCGGTCAGCGGCAAGGAGCAGACCGGGCCCTCGCAGACATAGGCGGCGGCCCGTCCACCGACGAGGCCCTTGCCGTGCGCCGGGTGGTTGGGGTGCAATGCCGCCTCCGGCGACACGACCTGCACGACGCGGTTGGGGAGCGACACCGCGTGCACCGCCTGCCGCAGCGCCGCCAGCGCCGCATCCTCCGGCCTGCCGATCAGCACGATTTGCAGCGGCTTCATCGTCAGCTCGGCGTTGTTGATCAGCGTCGCCAGCGGGAAGAAATTGCGGCCCAGCTCGCCGGAGAAGGCGCCGACGATCGCCTCGGCGCGGCGCCGGTAGCCGTCGTCGCCGGTCAACAGGTCGAGCCGCGTCAGGACGCCGACGAGTGTGCCGTTACCGGACGGCACGGCGGCGTCGGCGGCGGTCTTGACCCGGGTGATCAGGTCGCCGGTGTCGTCGGCCGCAAAGAAATAGCCGCCGCCGTCATTGTCCCAGTAATGCCGGTCGAGGATCTTCACCCAGTCGCGCGCGGCTTGCAGGTGGGCCGGCTCGGCGGTCGCGTCGAAGAGCGCCAGCGCGGCGCGGCAGAGATTGGCATAGTCGTCGACGCTCGCCGGGTGGCGCGCCTGCCCGCCGGCCCAGCTGTGCCGCAGTCGCCCGTCGGCGGCGCGCATCCGGTCGCGGACAAAGTCGAAGGCGCGCTCGCCGAGCGCGATCCATTGCGGCTGCGCGAAGGCGAGCCCGGCCTCGGCCAGCGCGGCGATCATCAGGCCGTTCCAATCGGCGAGGATCTTGTCGTCGCGACCGGGCCGGACCCGGGATCCCCGCGCCCGCAGCAGCCTTTCGCGGCAGGCCGCGAGCGCGGCCTCGGTCGGCGCGTCGGCGAGCGCCGGGTGATCGAGGCGGTTAAGGATGTTGTGGCCTTCCCAATTGCCGCCGGCGCTGCCGCCGTACATGCGCTTGAACGGCGCCGCGTCGTCGCCGAGCACGGCGTCGATCTCGGCTTCCGACCAGACGTAGAATTTGCCTTCCTCATGCTCGCTGTCGGCGTCGAGACTGCTGTAGAAGCCGCCCTCGGGGGCCGTCATCTCGCGCTCGAGCCAGCCGATCGTCTCGGCGACGCGCGCCCCATAGAGCGGGTCGCGGGTCTCCTGCCACACCAGCGTCAAGAGGCTGACGAGCTCGGCGTTGTCGTAGAGCATCTTCTCGAAATGCGGCACCAGCCAGCGCGCATCGGTGGCGTAGCGGGCGTAGCCGCCGCCGAGATGGTCGTAGATGCCGCCCTGCGAGATAGTTGTCAGGGTGCGCGTTACCGCCTCGCGATAGGGCTCGCGCCGGGTGCGCTTCCAGGCCCGCCACAGCAGTTCGAAGACGCCGCATTGCGGGAATTTCGGGGCGCTGCCGATGCCGCCGTTGAGGGGATCGATCTCGCGCAGCAGCCGCTCCGCGATACGGTCGAACAGCTCCGGCGCGATGCCGTCGCCGGCAGCCGGCTTCGCCAGCTTCGCCAGCCCTTCCTTCAGCGCCGCGACGTTCTTCGCGACGTCCTCGCGCTTGTCGCGGTAGGCGGCGACGACCGCCGCCAGCACTTGCGGAAAGCTCGGCCGGCCCCAGCGCGGCTCGGGGGGAAAATAGGTGCCGCCCCAGAACGGCTCGCCGGCCGGCGTCAGGAACATCGTCAACGGCCAGCCGCCGTGCTCGCCGGTCAGCGCGAGCGCGTTCATGTAGATCGCGTCGAGATCGGGGCGCTCCTCGCGGTCGACCTTGATATTGATGAAGTCGCGGTTCATCTGCGCCGCGATCGCCGGGTCCTCGAAGCTCTCGTGCGCCATCACGTGGCACCAGTGGCAGGCGGCGTAGCCGATCGACAACAGGATCGGCCGGTCGAGCGCCCGCGCCGCCGCCAGCGTTGCCTCGCCCCAGGGCTGCCAGTGGACCGGGTTGTCCTTGTGCTGCAGGAGGTAGGGGCTGGTTTCGTCGGCGAGTCGATTGCGGTCGATCTGTGCGATCTGTGCCATTGGGGGTTCCCTAATCCGGTGAAATTGCCAGGGCGGGTTGCGCCCACCTCTGTTGCCGCCGCCGGCCCGACGGGTTAGGGTCTGGCGCCATCTTAA
>JBLMXS010000001.1:0-4485 GCA_050257895.1 Thiohalocapsa sp. | reverse complement strand
GCCGGATCGAGCTCGCGGTAGAGCCGCGCCAGGTCGGGATGCGGCGCCGCGCCCCATGCCCGCTCGATTACCCGCGCCGCCGCCCGCCGGTGCCCGAGCGCCAGCAGCAGCCGTGCCTGCTGCGCCGCCGCGACCGCGAGGTCGGGAGCGAGCTTGTGCGCCCGCGCCGCCAGCTTCGCCGCCTGCCGCAGATCGCCCGCCTGCTCCGCCTCACGGCTCAGCTCGTACAGCACGACGCCCTGGTGGTGATTGAGGCGCGCCGTCGGCAGCAGATGGCGCCGCGCCGCTTGCGCCAGAATCTGCTGCGCCGCCTGCCAGTCCCCGGCGCGCGCCTGCAACGCCAGCAATGTCTCGGCCAGCCACCCCGCATCCGGCCGCAGCCGGACAGCCCGTTCGGCGAGGCGGCGGGCGGTGCCGTCGTCGCCGTCGCGCAGCGCCTGGCCGATCAGGCCACGCAATGCCAGAAATTCGCCCTCCGGCAGCTCCAGGAGCTCGCTGTAGGCGGCGTGGGCGGCAGCGCTGTCGTCCTGCCGCGCCGCCGCTTCGGCGAGCAGCAATAGCGGGATCGGCGTCGCGGGCAGGAGCGCGCGGGCTCGCGCGGCCTCGCGCCGCGCCGCGACGGCCTGCCCGGCCGCGAGCGCGACGACGCCGCGGGTCAGCGCCGCCTCGCCGGCCTGCCGTCGCCGCGCCAGGCGCCGCCGCCGCAGGTTGCGCGGCAGCCGCAGCACCGCCGCGATCAGCAGCGCCAGCAGGGCGGCGGCGGCCATCAGCAATGCCGCAGCGCCGGCGACGACCCCGACCGACGTCTCGATCCGCCAGCCCTGCCAGACGATCGCGACCTGCCCCGGGCGGTCGGCGAAAAACACCGCGACGGCGATCGCGGCGGCGATCAGCAGCAGCGCCAGCAATGCCCGGATCACGGCGCGGTGTCCTTGAAGGGCCCGGCTTTCGCGCCGAGCCGCGCCATCAGCGCCGTCTCGATGCGGTGCATCGCCGTCTCGACCGCGAGCCGTTGTTTCGCCATGCGCAGCCAAGCCGCGGCGGCTGCCGCTTGCGGCCCGGTCAGCTTGTCGAGCGCGGCGACGGCATCGGCGAGGTCGCCGCCAGCCAGCGCCTGCTCCGTCGCCGCCACCGCCGCCGACGCGCTGCCCTCGGCCGGCGCTCCGGATGACGGCGCGACGCGCTCGACGCGGACGAGCCCGCGCAGCCGATCGAGGATCGCCGCGCCCCAGCCCGCCGACGCTTCATCGCCATTCGCCGGCACCTGCGCCGCTGCCTTGCCGACCGCCGGCATCAGCTGGTGCAGCCGGCCGAGCAGCACCGCCGGTATCGCGACCCCGCTCTTCGCCGGCTCGGCGAGCGGCGCGGCCGCGGCGGCGATTTCCGGCCGGTCGTGCGCCAGCGCCGCGAGGGTCTCGTATTCCGCCGCGAACGGGCGCCCGACGGCGAGCGCGCTGCGGATCTGCAGCAGCACCAGCACGATCGCGGTGTCGGTATTGTCGCTGGCGGCGGCATGCGTGATCGCGGCCTCGAGCCGGTCGAGGCGCTGCCCCAGCTTCGCGGTCGCCGCGGTCTGCGCCTGCGCCGCCTTGTCGGCCGCTGCAACCTGCGTTGCCAGCTCGCCTGCCGCCTGCTGCTGCGCCCGCAGGCCCTTGTCGAGCGCCGCGACCCGCACCGCCAGATCGGATGCGGTGCCCGACAGCGCCGCCACCTGCCTCCGCAAATCGCCAACATCCTGCGCCGGCGGCGGCGCCGGCCGCGCTTCGAGCGCCGCGATCCGCCGCTCGAGCTGCTGCACGGCATCGTTCTGCGCCTGCTGCGCCTGGCGGCTCTGCTGCAGTGTCTTTTCGATCGCGTCGATCCGCGGATCGACGGCTGGCGGCGCCCACGGCAGCGCAGGCGCCCAGAACGGCGCACTGACGGCGACCGCGGCGAGGAGCAGCAACGCCGCCGCGAGGGCGATCGTGATGCCGCGCGCCGCTCTGCCGGCGGGCGCAGGCGGCGGTGCCGGCGGCGGCGCCTCCGGTATGGGGGGCGGCGATGCCTCCACGGCGGCAAGGCTCTCCTCGCGGCCGCCGGCCTCGCTGTCGGGGCGATCGCTCACCGGCTGCCCCCGTCGCCGAGCGCCCGGTCGAGCGCCTGCAGGAGGCTATCCTGGTCCGGCCGCGCCGCGACCAGCCGGCGATGCCAGGCGAGGCCCGCGAGCGGTTCGTCGGCAGCGGCGCTGAGCGCGATTGCGGTCACCGTCCCGGTCGCCGCGCCGAGCCCCGCCGTCAGAGCGAGCCGCGCGAAGATGGTCGCCGTGCGCGGCGACAGGAACAGCGCGAAATCGATCTTCTCCTGCCGCAACAGGCGCACGGTCTCTGCGCCCAGCGCGGCCGCGGGCCGCGCCTCGTACAGCACGGCGCGATCGACTGCAAAGCCAGCGACGGCAAGCGCGCCGGCGAGGTCGCCGGCGACCGCCCTGCCGGCGACATGCAGCAGCCGCCCGCCGGCCGGGCGCAGTAGCCGGGTAGCGAGCCGGGCGAGATCCGCGACCGTGCCGCCGGCGCTGGCGACGGCGCGGAAGCCGCGGCCGCGCGCCTCGCTCGCCGTCGCATCCCCGACCGCTAGCAACGGCAGGCCGCGTTCAGGGCTCAGCCGCGCCAGCGCGCGGACGCCGTTGGCGCTGGTGCACAGCACCGCCTGCACTCCCGCCAGATCCGGCATTGGCCCGTCCAGATAGCGGATGTCGAGCAGCGGCTCGATGACGGCCTCGACATGGCGCCGCGCCAGCGCCTCGGCGAGCGCCCGGGCGTCATCGCGCGGCCGCGTCACCAGCGCGCGCCGCTCGCGGTGCGCCGCCGCGTCGAGCGTGTCGCCGGCGCTGTCGTCTCCGGGCTGGTCTTGCATGACGCCTTCATCGCCCAAGCCGGCGCGGGTGACAAGGTGTTGCGGCCGGCGCCGGGGCTCCCCCGGAGATGGCAGAGGCAGCCGAATTGCGGCATAGTGAGCCGGCTGCCTGCCAATGGAGGGTTCGCCAATGGCGTTGACACAGGATCTCGGGCGGTTCGTCGCCGGCCTCAGCTTCGAGAAATTGCCGGCCGAGGCGGTCGAGACCGCGCGCACCGGCATTATCGATACGGTCGCGACGATGATCGCCGGTGCGCCCGATCCGGCGCCGCAGCTCTTGCGCCAGGGGCTGATGCCGGCGGCGGGGCCGGCCAGCCTCTATTTCTCCGGCGACACCGCGGCGGCGCCGGAGGCCGCCTGGATCAACGGCACCGCCGGCCACGCCCTCGACTACGACGACGTCGGCTGCCGCGGCCACATCTCGACGGTGCTGCTGCCGGCGATCCTCGCCGAGGCGGAGACGCTCGGCGCCGGCGGCCGCGAGATGTTCGCCGCCTATGTCGCCGGCTATGAGACCTGGGCGGAACTGGCCGGGCGCGACCCCGGCCACCATCACGTCAAGGGCTGGCATCCGACCGGCATCTTCGGCGCGGTCGGCGCCGGCGCCGCCTGCGCTGCGCTGCGTCGGCTGCCGGCCGACCAGGCGACGATGGCGATCGCGCTGGCCGCCTCGCAAGCCGGCGGCATCATGGCCAATTTCGGCACGATGACGAAGCCGTTCCACGCCGGCCGCGCGGCGCATGCCGGCGTTGTCTCGGCCCGCCTCGCCGCCGCAGGCTTCACCGCCGCGCCCGATGCCCTCGAGCACCCGCAAGGCTTCCTCTCGGCCGTCTCGCCGGATGGCCGGGCGGACCGGGAGCGACCGGCGGCGGGGCTCGGCAGGGAATGGCAGATCGTCAGGCAGGGCATCAGCATCAAGAAATACCCGGCCTGCTACTGCACGCACCGCTCGCTCGATGCGATGCTGGAACTGCTCGCGAAGCGGCCGCTCAAGCCGGCCGAGATCGCGCGCATCACCGTCTCGATCAGCAAGACGCATTCGCTGATCCTGCGCAACCACACGCCGCAGACCGGGCTCGAAGCCAAGTTCAGCATGGAGTTCGCGATGGCGGCGGCGGTGATCTCGCGGCGCGCCAGCCTCGGCGAATACACCGACGCGTTCGTCCGCCGCCCCGACGTGCAGGAACTGATGCGGCGGGTCAGCATCGTCACCAACGAGAATTACGACCCCGAGGTGTCAGGGGCCTCGGCGTGGGACCAGGTGACCGTCGAACTGACCAGCGGCGAGCGGATCGACAGCGAGCAGGTCAGGCGCGCCCGCGGCCATGCCGAGCGGCCGCTGGGCGAGCCGGAATTATTTGACAAGTTCCGCACCTGCCTCGACGCCGGCCACGCCCGCATCGCGCCGGAACTTCTGTTCGACCGCCTGCGCAACCTCGAACGCATCTCCGCCCGCGAGCTGACGGCGACCGGGTGAGCGGCACCCCCACCCCGCCCCTCCCCCGCCAGCGGGGGAGGGGGGTACCTGCAGCGGCGGCCGCTCCCACCCCCCCCGGCGGGGGGGGGGTGGGGGGGGGGGGGCCGGCCCCCTGA